>JANOGZ010000493.1:0-1071 GCA_031406255.1 Pyrinomonadaceae bacterium
TTGACCGATTATCGACCGATTATCGAGTTTGCGCGTGAGCACAGACTACCCGTGATCGCTGCCAATGCTCCGGGGCGTTATGTGACGCGCGTCTCGCGGCTCGGCCGAGATTCTTTGCTTAACCTTTCTCAAGTAACGCGCAACTGGCTCCCGCCCCTACCGTACGCCGCCGCGTCGCCGGGCTATGCCGCCAAGTTCAACCAGCTGATGGGCGGAGGGATGGCGCGCCCGCAACAACAGCCTGCGCCACCCATCTCGATGCCGCCGCAAGCCCCCCCGATGGCTTCTAATCCGCATTCCGCGCCGCCTGCCGCGCATGGCACCTTTCATCTGCTGGACGCGCAGAACCTGCGCGATGCGACGATGGGTTATTCTATCGCCGAGCACCTTAAACAGAAGCCTGAAGCCCTGGTGGTGCACGTCAACGGCCGATTTCATAGCGAAGAAAGGATGGGCGTGCCGGAGCAACTCCTGCTCTATCGTCCTAAAACGCGCATCCTTGTGATTACTATCGTATCCGGTGAGGGTTATCCCGATTTTGACGCCGAACGCGTCGGAGGCCTCGGTGATTTCGTGATTCTCACCGATCTGGCGCTCCCGCGCACACACTAAATAAGTCTGTTTATGTGATCAATCTCGAACGGGCGACAGGCGAGACATTGAAGCCGCCGTGTTCGACCCGGATAGTTTCGATTCACAAAATTGCGACCTTCGATTGAGAGCCGCTGCCGCCGGCTCTGCACGCCGGCGGTGGCTGCTAGTAGTACGCCGGCAAATACTTGTGCTGACAGTCTGCGCCTTGCATTTTTCCGCCATATCGTGCATTATGACCGCTGTTATTCCTTCTCTCGCGCATCAACGGTGATGCGCCCCGCGTTAACAAATCCTTTGGCGGCGGCGTTCGGGATAGTTCGAGAGCGGGTTGGTACTAACTTGCAGAAGCGGCTCACCAGAGCAACCGAACACGCGACTTCGCTGCCACCGTTTCACCGAAGCCATTGCTTTCGAGCTTCTCTTTAAACTCCTTACCGGGGAGAGGAATATATTCATGTCCATGAAGCTTTACGTCGG
>JANOGZ010000637.1:0-8630 GCA_031406255.1 Pyrinomonadaceae bacterium
AACATGCCTCTTGAACGCATCAGGGATTGGCGTCTGCCGGCACCCGCGGATCACACTCCCGCGAATTAGAGTGCAACGGATAATGAATGAATCCGGACCTTTGGGCTGTATCCGCGGTTTCTCCGACGCTCGTCTGACCGACATCAAGGTTGACCCCAACCGTAACATCCAGCTCGACGCATCCCTGATGCTGGGTGGCACGACCGAAGAGGTCACCGTCACGGCGACGCAGGAGTTGGTCGACCGCGAGACGCCGACACTCGGCACGACCGTCGAACAACGGCGCGTCACGGGTCTGCCTCTGAACGGCCGCAACGTCCTGAATCTCGCGCTGCTCCAGCCGGGCGTCGCTCCCGTCGACAATGGAGGCGGCTTCGGAGCCGGCCTCGGGATTCGCGTTAATGGAGCGCGCGGCGTTGAAAATAACGTTCAGCTCGACGGTGCCAACAACAACGAAGTGGCCGTCGGCGGCACCACCGGTTTTCAACCGCGCCCCGATGCCGTCGAGGAGTTCCGCCTTCTGACGTCGGTTCCCGAAGCGGAGTTCGGACGTAACACGGGCGCCGTCATCAACGTCGTGACCAAGGCTGGAACCAATGATTTCCACGGCAACGCGCGCCTCTTCTACCGGCCGACGGTTCTCTCGGCAGCGCGTTACTTCGACAAGAATGATCCGACGGACAGACCGCGTCCCGGAACAATCGATGATTTCCGTCGCCGCTTTGACCGCAAAGAGTTTGGCGGCAACATCGGTGGCCCCATTCATCTGCCGCGCTTCGGCGAGGGCGGTCCGGTCACCTACAGCGGTAAGAATCGGGCCTTCTTCTTCTTTGACTACGAAGGACGCCGCCAGCTGATCGGCGATACGCGGACGATCTCGGGTCTGCCGACGGCGGATGAGCGGGCGGGCATCTTTACACGCCCGGCCAATAATCCCCTCATCGATCCGTCAGTTTCGACGACGGCGAACAGGGTGCCGTTCCCGATTATTTCAACCAGCGGCAACACCATCCGTCAACAGATTCCGCTTTCGCGCTTCTCACCGATCGCGCAGTACTACCTGGGGTTCATCCCCACCGGAAACGCGGCCGGACAGGCCAGCGCCGGGGCGAATGAAGTCGAAAACTTCGATCAGTTCACCGCGCGTGTTGACCTGCTGGCGACGCAGAACCAGAGCCTCAACTTCACGATGAACTATTTCGATCGTGCCGTGTCAAGCCCGTTCGCCTTCGGCGGCTCGTCCATCCCCGGCTTCGGTGCGGTAGATTTACGCACCACCTACAATTACGTCGTGCGCCATACCTACACGATTTCGCCGACGCTGGTTAACTCATTCCTCGCCAGCTACGCGCGCAACAACCAGCCGAGCACCGCGCCGATGAATAACACTTCGCCGCGGACAATCGGCTTCACCGGCAATTTCGTGGCGAATGATACCTTCGCCGGCCCGCCCCGCATCACGTTCAACGAGCGCGGCTTCAACATCGGCAATACGATCCAGGGGCCGCAGGCGCGCGTCACGGAGAATTTTCAAATCCAGAATGCGGTTAGCTACGCCACCGGCGATCACCGCTTCAAGTTCGGCTTTGATGGAACGAAGTACAAGCAGGATCAGGCCTTCCTCTTCGTCAATCAAGGCATCCTGACTTTCTCTGGCCTTAATGGCGGCAACACCTCCGGCGATGACCTTGCGGATTTCATCATCGGAAACTCGCCCGTCGCCGTTCAGTTCGGCGCCAACGGATTGCGCGATTACCGGCAGGAAGCCGGCGCGATTTTCGCGCAGGATACGTATCGCGCAACCAACAACCTGACGCTCTCGCTCGGGCTGCGCTACGAGTACACGTCGCCGCTCAAAGACAAGTTCAACCGCGTCGCCTACTACCGTCCGGGCGCCGTCTCGCAGTTGCTGACGAGCGGTCAACTCCGCAGCTTCGAGGGCACACCGATTGTTGTGCCGCCGGGCGGGCGCGCTCCGGTCGGTCTGGTGTTCGTCGGCGATCCCGACCCGGTGCTCGGCGGGACGGTTCCCGAAGGCGGCATCGCGAAGGACAGGAACAACTTTGCGCCGCGCGTCGGGTTCGCTTACTCGCCCAGCTTTGAGAGCGGGTTTCTGCGCACGCTGCTGGGCGAGCGTGAAACGGTGATTCGCGGCGGCTTCGGTGTCTTCTATGGCTCGATCGTCGGCGATACGGCGCTGCAACAGCTTTCCGCTCCGGGGTTCAACGGAACTAACTTCTTCCGCTTCCCCTCGACCGGAACGCTCGCCGATCCGTTCCAGCCCGATCCGTTCCCGCTCTTCGGAGCGACCGGAGAATCTCCTGTTACTCCGACCGTCCCGAATCCTTTTGCCGCGAGCGCGTTCAATATCTCCGCGCCGCTCGGGCAGTTCTCGCGACCGATCGATCCGAATCTGCGCACGCCCTATACCTATCAGTACAACCTGACGGTCGAGCGTGGATTCCTGACAAACTACGTCGCCACGTTGAGCTATGTCGGGAGCCGCGGGGTGAAGCTCTATGCTCTCGAGCAGGTTAACCCGGCGGTCGGCACCTTTATTCCGGCCAATCGCCCGATCCCGTCGCCGACCAACGCCAACGCCAACGCGCGCCGCTTGAATGGTGACATTCAACTTGGTCTCACCCAGACCGTCTCGGCGGGCAACTCTTTCTACAACTCCCTGCAGGCTAATCTGTCGCGGCGCTACAGCGATGGACTTCTCTTCCAGGTGGCCTACACCTACTCGCGGAGCATCACTGACTCTGATACGCTGCGCGGCGCTCTCGATCTCATCGATCGTCGCGCCGGCCGCGGTCTGTCAAACGACGATGTCCCGCATCGTTTCGTCGGAAGCTTTATCTACGATTTTCCGTTCTTCGCCAAGACCTCGGGATTCGTCAACCGGCTTCTCGACGGGTTCAGCGTCGGCGGCATTCTGACCCTGCAGTCCGGAACGCCGTTCAGCATTCTCAACCCGACCGACACCACCGGGTGCGGCGGCGCTTGCATCAGCTTCGCTGATCTCGGCGCGCCATTCCAGAATGTCGATCCGCGCGAGAATCGTGAGCGCGCATTTAATGTCGATGCCTTCAGGGTGATCGGCCCGATTACCGCTGCCAACTTCCCGACCCAGTTCCGCCGTGGCACGTCGGGCAACAACCAGTTCCGCCTCAAGAACGGCATCAACAACTTCGACTTCATCTTCTCGAAGAAGACGAGGCTCACTGAGACATCGAATCTGGAGCTGCGATTCGAAGCCTTCAACGCCTTCAATCACACCCAGTTCGGTAACTTCTTCCCGGACGGCACGCCGGGCGTCGGTCTCAATCTCAACCAAATCGTCCGTAATGCCGACGGCACGATCGATCCGGTTCGAAGCACGTTCGGCAAATTCACGAATGCGCGCGAGTCACGCGTCATCCAGCTTGGCGCACGCATTCAGTTCTAAACCACGGTTTCAGACCAATGGCTCAGGCCCGCCGGATTGAATCCGGCGGGCCTGTTTTGATGTCGTCGAACGCTTCGCGGGTTTTGATCGGCCGCCGGGCTGCTCGTGCCCGCCGACTACTTGACGATCTCGAAGTCGATGAACTGCGTCGCCGTGTTCTGTTTATCTTTGGCAAGATTGTCCGTGACGATGACCTGGAGCACGTATTCGCCGGGCACGAGTTCCGGGCCGAGCCGCAAACCACCGACGGCGGCAAGCCGTTTCATATCGGTCTGCTGTCCCGCCTCAAACGGCTGGACGCGCCCGGCAAACGCCTGCTTACCGTCGCGAAATAGTCGCATCTGTGTCGTCAACTGCGGGCGGTTGGTCGGCGCGTCGAGCTGCGCGTTGTAGATCGCATACTGGTAATTGAGGACCATGCCCTGACGCAGGCGACGCAACGCCGGATCAGCCTGCGGGTCATCCGTCAAGCTCCGCGCATTACCGTTAGCTGCTTGCGCCGATGCGCCGACGACCGTCGCCTTATTCGCTCCCGGAGGATTGGCGCCCTTTAAAATGATGCCCGACAGCGTGAGGCGATTCTTGCTCATGTCCGGCACTTCGATGTACTGCCGGGCCGAGCCCATGCGTTCTGATCCGGCATCCCGCACGGCGACGCGCAACTGATAGGCTCCGCGCTGCTTGACAGGAAAATCGAAATTATAGACGAGGCCGTGTTGCAGCGCCTGCCGGTACGCATCACCACGCAGGGTGATCAGTTGCTCGTAGCTGAACTGATCCATCACGCGCCCGTTGTCGCCGAAGTTAACCGCCACAATATCCATTGTCGCCTTGTGTGAGCCGTCCGGTTCCTCCCTGAAAGTCAGGTCACGCGCATCGACATGAAGCAGCGAACGCATGAAAGAGCCGGTGCCCGGCTCATCGCCGAAAAGAGACGTCAGGCGCACTCGGATATCGCTGGAGGCGAAGGGTGAAGTGACGGCCGCCGCCAGTTGCTCATCGCGGGTGCGTCGCACGGGCCGGCCTTCAGCATCCGTCACCCCGTAATAGCCGGTGCGTGAGCGCAGGCGCAGGCCGGAGCCTTTCACCTTCACGGTGACGTCACGAAAGCGCCGGCGCTTCGTCGATGGATCAAGGGTCGAGTCCTCGGGACGGTAAGCGATCAGGTAATAGCCCTGCTGGTCGTCCAGCAGACGCTGGATGCCGACACTCAAATCATTTGTGTTACGGACGCTCAGACCGCCGGTCTCTTGGGCCAGGAAAGACAGCACGCTCTGCGATTCGATGTTCCGGGTCTGGCGTTGCTGCGTCAGCGCGTCGAGCGCCTTGAACGCCGATATCGAATCGGCTTCGGCCTGCGCTCCGGCGCGCGCCGTCTCACTATCAGCCCGCTGCGCGGTGCCCCGCGGTCGATGCCGCGGAACGGCGATGCCGCTGCCGGGATCGCTCAGGGTCTGCGGATCAAAGAGGTATGCGGGACCGCGCGCGTTGTCGGCGGCGGTTAAGCCGAGAGTTTGTGTACCGCTGGCATCCAGCGTGTAAATGACGGTCGAAGACCGATTGGCGTCATCTGTGATCCGCCGCATGGTGCGCAACAATTGTACATTTCGTCCCTGCGTGTTGAAGAGCCGAAAAGCTTCCGAGATGAACAGCACCGCTTTGCGGCCGGGCAGCTCACCGAGCCCGCGCACCACGAAGCCCAGCGTTTCGAGCGAGCCGACCGCGTAATTGCCGGCGCGGGACTCCTCTACTTCTTCAAAAATTTGCTGGCTTTCCCTGATGTTTGGGTCCCCATGATTTGCCAGGTCGGCGAATGGGCTGAGGCCGCCGCGCCCCGCCGGGTTCCAGCGAACCTGCTCAATGGCCGCGTCGAGCTGTCGCTTGTCGGTGGTGAGTTGCTGCAACGAGCCGGCATCGGCGCTGGTGCGAATGACGGCGACCTGATCGCCCGGCTGAACCTGCTCGTCGACAAATTTCCTGAGCGCCTTCTGGACGTAACCCATGCTCTCGAAGGAGAGTCCCAGATCATCCACCACGAGGGCAATGATGCGCCGTCCCGGTGTGCGCGCCATTGGCGTGGGGGGCACGGAGGGCGCGTCTTTCGCGGCGGGCGCGGCTTCCCTGGCAACTTGCGGCGCAGTGGTCGTGCCAGCCCGTGTCGAGACGTAGGAAAAGTTTGTGATCTTCTGCTTCTCCTTATTCTCGAAGATTTCGAAATCTTCCGGGCCGAGACCAGTGATTTGCTTACTTTCTTTATCCGTCACCACCACGTCGACCTGCACCAGGTTGGTGGTCACGCGAACCACATCATCCTGTGCCGTAGTCGTCACGGGTGCGTTCTGTTGCTGCGGCGCAGGGGAGGGCGATGACGCGGGGTTCTGCCCGACGGCCGGCGTCAGCAGCGAGAAGGTAAGGGTCGTTGCGATCGCTAGTTGAAATCTCATGATCACCTCCGTGGCGGGCTCGAACGGTTTTATATCATTTCAATTGTTTGCGGCTCAGGCGCGTTGATTGCGCGGAATTCGGGACAGGGGGCGTGGGATATAATAATAGAGTCCTGAGCCGGATGCTATTGCAGACGGCGACTTCCCCGGTGAAACATGAGTGCTGCGGTGAAGGCGTTTCTTCCTTCGCCGAAGCGTTTCGGAAGCTCAGGAGAACATCCGCGCGAATGAAACAAAATCCAGCGCATGGAGGGGAAGACCGAGTTGTCGTTGAAGCTCTTCGAGCGTCGTCCCGTCGAGCATTACGGGCTCGTCGCTTTTGAGTGTGGTGCGGGGAATGATCACGAAATCGCCTTGCAGTTGATCGCGCACGGCGAGGATATCGGAGCCGGTCAAAAGCCCGGCGACGACTATTTCCGAACCGAAATACTGATTCTCCACTCCGACAACGCGCAGACGCGTGCCGAACTGTTCGTTTAAGCGATCGACCAGACGCTTGAGAACCGGCGCGAAAAGCGCGCCCGTCAGGATCGTGCCGTTCAAGTTTTGCGCCCCGCGCGGCGGGCGTCTCAACAATCTTCGGCGGAGCGCGCCGAACTCTTCAGAGAAAGAGCGCACCATCCCGATGCCGTCTTCGATCTGCGGGTAATCGCCGTAGTGTTTTCTACCGGGAATGCGCCGCCCGGCGCGCAGGTAAAATTCGTCGCCGAGGAAAGCGAAAGTAGTTCCGAGCCGCGCGCGCAACTCACGCTGGAGGGGCCGGGTCTCACGGATCACGCGCTGGCAAAACTCCCTCGTGACGGGCGTCAGGCGCTCGTCCGTGTTATAGCGCGTCAGGCCGAGCGGGACGATCGCGACGCTGCGCACGCGCGGATAGGCGGCCGCCAGTTCGTTAATAGTCTGCCGGAGAACCGCGCCGTCGTTGATCTCCGGACACAGGACGACCTGCGCATGTATTTCTATTCCGGCGTCCATCAGGCGCCGCATTTTCGCGGAGATGTCGGCGCGCTTTCGATCCACTCCCAGCAGATAGGCGCGCACGTCCAGATCGGTGGCATGCACGGAGACATACTGCGGCGTCAGTCGCTGCTCGATGACGCGCCGCATCTCCGCTTCGGTGATCGAAGTGAGCGTCGTGTAATTGCCGTAGAGGAAAGAGAGACGCACGTCTTCGTCGCGGAAGAAGAGCGCCGGACGAGCGTCGGGCGGATTGCCCTTACAGAAACAGAACAGGCATTCATTGGCGCACTGGCGCGGCGCGATGTTTTCGAAGCCGAGACCGAAATCCTCGCCCTCATCGCGCTCGATCTCGATCTCCCACTCCTCGCCGCTTTTTTTGCGCACGCCCAGCGTCAGTTCGGTTTCGCCGCCCGTCTGGAAACGAAAATCCAGATAATCGCGCACGGTGCGGCCGTTGACCCTGGTGATCCGGTCGCCCGCCTCAAGCTCGAGTTCGGCGGCGAGGCTCGCCGGTGCGACCTCCGTGATCTCGACGCCGTGGCGGCGGATCTGCGTGACGGCCGGTGTGACGGCAAATTCGTACATCTTTATCAGAAGTCTGGAGTCTGGAGTCTGGAGTCAGAACTATGAAGTATTGTCGAAGATTGATTTATATTCAACCTGCGAAGCGAGCGGGCGGCTTCAAATAAAGCTTAAGCGCTACCGACTCCAGACCTCCGACTCCGGTCTCCAGACTTCCTTAATAAAGCATCTTGACTGACGGGCAGCGGTCAAAGTGAATTAAGGTTGACAACCCTGGTGCGGCCCAGCTACTCTCAAATGGCTGGAAGATATCTTCCGGCCACTCCCGGAAGTCATTCCCAAGCGCTCCTCCCTAAGTTCTATAATTCTTTGTAACCAACCGACTTCGAAGATCACAGGACGGCATTTTAGTGCTCCTACGCAAGCGGCGTGTGACGACACATCAGCGGGCGGGGCACGTGGCTTGCAGAAAACCGGTCAACGGTCTCCCCGCCTTCGCGACCGTCGAGCGTCCTGAGAGGTTTCGAGTAATAAAATCAAATGAGCACACCTACCCTAAACATCATCCCGACCGCCTCGATTCCCCCGACCGAAACCGCCGTGACGCGCGCCACGATCCTGCTTGTCGAAGACGACCGCTCTATTCGTCGCTATCTGGAGGTCGTCCTCCAGCGCGCCGGTTACACGGTGATCGTCGCCGCGGACGGCCTGGAGGCGATGAAAGCGGCGCTCTCTTCAGCGATTGACGCCGTCGTCACGGACGCCATCATGCCGCACTTAAACGGCTACGAACTCTGCCGCTTTCTGCGGCGTCATCCCAAACTCTCGCACCTGCCGGTCGTCTTCCTGAGCGGACTCGATAAGGGCGTCCCGTCAGGGGAAGGAAGCGACCGCGCCGACGCTTATTTGCACAAACCCGTCCGGCCGGAAGAGCTCACCGGCTGTCTGGCGCGCCTGCTGGTGCACGCCGTCTAAGACGGCGCACGGAGAGAAGGGGTTGGAGCGTCATGGAACAGTTTGATGTTTCGCGCCTCATACTGACCTACAATCTAATCATCGGCCTGCTGCTCATCACTTCGAGCACGAAGATCGGCGTGCTGGCTGGCGGACTGCTACGCTTTCAACAGGAGATGATCGCGCGCGTCGCGCGGATCATTTGTATTACGCTGGGATCATGTCTGGTAGCGATCGTCTCAATCGTCCTCCTGCTTCACTCGATCCTGCGCTGGTAAAGAGGCTTTGAGCCTCGCTGTCTC
>JANOGZ010000698.1:0-1412 GCA_031406255.1 Pyrinomonadaceae bacterium
CGCTTCGCGCGCCAGATCAAAGAGTTCGAGCGTTGCGGCGCGCGCCGTCGTCAATAGTTGGGCGATCTCTTCCGCCTGTGGGTTGGCCATATTCTCTTCTGCTCGAAATGCCGGCACGCTTCCACGCCTCGTGACAAAATCATACGCGCCGCGTATTGTGCGTGAGATTCAATAGGCTATTATAGCAACGTCTGAAAATAAAAGCCGGGCGCGTCCGGATGTGAGCCGAGCACGCGCCCGCTCCCAAATTCATCGCCGGCGGCGACGTGCCGGAAAGAGAAGATTCAGGAGAAAGAGAGCAACGAATGGCGCAGCGAACGCCGCACAATGCTTCGGGCGACGATTCCGCTGAACGTCTCCGGATCCACCAACTCGTCCACGAAGATGCGCGCACGGGATTCGCCGAAGATGTGCGCCGCGGTCTCGCGCGGGCGCCCAAACAATTATTTCCGAAATACCTTTACGATGAACTCGGTTCACAGCTCTTCGAAGCGATCTGTCTGGTGCCGGAGTATTACCTGACGCGCGCGGAAAATGAGATTCTCGCCCGCCGCGCCGACGAGATCATCAGCGCGGTCGGCGGTTCGCATTTATCACTTCTCGAACTGGGAAGCGGCAGCGCCATCAAGACCCGCCGTATTATTGAAGCCCTGCTCAAGCGCCAGACGAACCTGCTTTATATCCCGGTCGATATCTCCGCTTCGGCGCTGGAGACCGGCGCGCGCGTGCTGCTGCAAACCTATCCCTCCCTGCGCATCACCGCCTATGCGAGCGATTACTACAGCGCGCTCTCACGCATCCGCCGCGACATCGGCGATGCGGGCCGTCTGCTCGCTCTCTTTCTCGGATCAAATATCGGCAACTTCAACCCCGCCGAGGCGCGGGAGTTCCTGGGGGCTCTCAGGCAGAGCGTGCTGCGCGCGGGCGATGCCCTGCTGCTCGGCGCGGATTTGAAAAAATCACCGGCCATCCTGGAAGCGGCCTATGATGATGCGCTCGGCGTGACCTCCGCCTTCAACCTGAATCTTCTCGCGCGCATCAACCGCGAGCTCGATGCCGATTTCCGTATCGGGGGTTTCAAGCATGTCGCCATCTATAATGAGAGCGCGGGCCGCATCGAAAGCTATCTCGAGAGCACGCGCGCGCAGGAAGTACATCTCCGCACGCTCGACATGAAAGTCAGTTTCGCGGCGGGCGAGCGCATTCATACCGAGAACTCATACAAATACGATATTCAAGAGCTCTCACAACTGGCACAGCAGACCGGGTTCACGCGCGCCCGGACGTGGTCTGATCAGGCGGAGCAGTTCAGCAGCAACATCTTCGTCGCCGTCGGAGAAGACGGCGGAGAGTAAGCGAAGAAGTTGCCAACCGCAGCCGCGCGCCTTATTCCCGCTTAGCGCTCAACTCTC
>JANOGZ010000505.1:0-3689 GCA_031406255.1 Pyrinomonadaceae bacterium
CACCGATACCGATGGTGATAGTGACACCGATACCGACGGCGACACCGATACCGACGGCGACAACCCTCTGCCTCCGCCGGGCCCCGGCCCGAGCCCTGAGCCGATCCCCGAACCAGCGACCATGATTTTACTCGGGACTGGTCTGGCCGGCCTCGCCGCTGGTGTTCGCAAACGCCGCGTAGCGACGAAAGATTAGCGCCCTTCGGCAAACCTCTCATAACTCTAAACATCCGCGATGAGAATCGTAAAATGCCAATCAAGCGAGCCGGTTGCGAAGGTAAATCCTTCATCCGGCTCGCCTGCTTTGTTCATCCGGTAAAGCAGCCACGACAACGAAGAATTAATCAAACCACGACGCCTCAGGAGTAGCCGGGGCGTTAGATATTGTGTCATTAAAAGAATGAAGTTGTTCGAGTGGGATACCAGGATGGAAGCGAACGCATCTTCTCCTTCCGGAGCTTCTACCGACGCTTTCGTCTATCAAGAGCGCGGTAGTGAGGGCGGTGAGAGAGCGCTCGTGCCAGGCTTTTTTCACGTTCTCACGGCGGCATGGATCGCCGCCCTGCTGCTCTTCGCTTACTCGTCGCCTGGTCGGTATAGCGCGCTGCTACAGGAAGACCGCATCGTCGAATGGGGAACGGTCTGGCTTTTTCTTGTGGCAGGACTTGCCGGCGTTCGCCAATCCTTTCATGATCGTCGCATCTTCGATGGACTGGTCGCGCTTTTCTGCCTGTTCATCGCCGGTGAAGAATTCAGTTGGGGGCAGCGTCTTCTCGGATTCGGTTCGCCCGAATATTTCCTGGCAAACAACTACCAGCAGGAAGTTAATCTTCATAATCTGCCGGGATCAGTTCTCAAGCCGAAGTGGATACTCATTGCTTCGCTGGCTGGCTACGGCGTGCTCCTGCCGCTCCTCGCGCGCTTCAATTGGTCGCACCGACTTCTTAAGTTGGTCGGCGCGACGCCGCCACCCATCCCGCTCGTGCCGTGGTTTATCGCGGCAATCGCCCTGTTGCTCTGGTACCCCGTAACCCTCACCGGCGAGTGGGTGGAATTTCTCGCCGGCAGCTTGTTTCTCGCCTCCACAAGGATAGCTCCGACGATTCTATTGATCCTACTCTCCTGTGCTTTCATCTTCGGTATCACGCTGACAAAAGCCACTGATGCGATCGAGAGCGACCGCGACGCGGCGCGAACGCCATGTGCGACGATCGAAGCTCAGAGACTTCTCGATGACATGATCTCCGGCGAGGCGGCGACGGAGAAGATGCGACGGAAGCGTTTTATCCATAAAAGAATTTGGACCGCCGCCCACGATGGTTATCTAAACCCTGCTGGCTTACGGCAGTTCTCCGACACACGGTGCAGCGATTTGCGAGAGCCGAAAGTCACTGAGCGACGATCTTACGGTGTTGATCCGTGGGGCATGTCGTACTGGCTCTATCTTAAGAAAATCGACAAGGACCAGCAACGGGTTATTGTTTATTCGTTTGGCCCTAATCGCCGGCGTGATGGCGAAGCGGGCGAACCGGCCGGTGATGACATTGCCGCGGGGGGCGTTCTTTACCGGCAAAATGAATGAAGGCCGGATATTTACCCCCCTGAGCCCCCTCCTTCGACCAGCTCGATGATATGAGGCCCGGTCAAGACGCTCATTTTGACGCGTCCGGTGCCTTTTTTGGAAATCCCCTGCAATTGTCACTGTTTCAATAAACGGGAAGTCAAAATGCTTTTGGAATATTTGGCGAGTGCAATTGCGCTCCGGTTATTTGTACTTTTGCCCTACGCCCCTTAGCTAATTTCAAAGCTATGGGGGCGGTGATCGACTGATTAAATTTGCGGAAAGGGAAACTGACCATGAAGAAACTCTTCACCAACATCGCGCTGTGCTTCGGGGCGCTCGTCTTTCTCGGTCTTGCCGGAAGTGTTGCGCAGGCGGACATAATCTTCCTTGGCCCGAGAGTTGTGCAACCGTCAGGTCAGGGCGTCGTTCCGACGGTTTTGACGCTTCAAGATAAGAACAAAGACGGTTTTGAACGGGGGGCCGTCGTGTATGCCCCAAATAATCCGCAGGCTGGCAAAAGGGGCGCCCGCGACGGGGATGTCCATGTCGAAGAAGTGAATGGCGAAGTAAAAAATGGCGTGAATTCGAAGACCATCCTGATCTCTGATCTGATAAGCGACGCCGGGGTGCGAAGCGCCTCTGATCTGGGAATTTTCCTCGACATCGTTGAGCCAGGAAACGACCGGCTGCTTACCATTGCGGGTCGTGACGCGCTGGTGCTAACAGTTTATGGCTCTAATGGTGAGGTGCTAGATACGTACATGTATACGGGAGAAGCGCGTAACCTGGTCGTCACTGAGGGCCAAGGCGGTGGTAAATCAGATTACGTATTCGGTCTCGACGCCACACAGGCCGCAAGATTGCAGCGCTTCTTTGCTACACCGGGCGCGCGTCTCGGATTAGGCGCAGTTCTCGGCAGCGTCGACGCTGGCCCCGATCAGTTCTTCTTCGGTTCTCTGGGAGGCAGCGCGTCACCGACGCCCCCACCACCGGAACCGATTCCGGAGCCGGCGACCATGCTGCTGCTCGGTTCGGGTCTGGTGGGAATCGCGGCCAAAGTGCGCAGCAGCAGACGCCGCAAGAATACGTAAAAACCTTCAAATCCCGGGTTATGTTAGCTAGCTAGAAGACCAGGCGGGCAGGCAAACCCTTTCTTGAAGCGAGCCGGCGCGAGGCTTTAAACCTCGTGTCGGCTCTTTATTTTATTCACCAGGCCGTCTCTTAAATCTTTTGACTGGAATATTTGATCTTGTAACGCGCTGTTGCGGATGACAAGCGGGCTGGCGATCGCGGGCATTAACCGATCCGTAAATCGAAACCCGTATCCCCTCCGGGTGGGCCTGCATCCATTCAGGCGCGGGGTGGCGCCGCGCCATAGCGCTTAGCGGAACAATCATTTGCCAGTCGCCTGGCTTTTTTTGGAAATCGGCGACGATTGTAAATCTTTAGCCCTTAGAAATTTTTTACTGATCAGCTATGTGACGCTCTTTACGGATTGCTGAAGAGTGTTTATAAAAGGCGATAAGGTGCTTTGCTGGTAAGGGTTGGGGGCTTTACAGCGGGGGGCTGGAGAAGATGCCCTAAACTCTTATGACATCAATACGGCTTCAGTTCGCTCTCTCCCTCTTGCGAACTCTACGCGGCCGACCTGTATCATCTCCCAGGGCTCGTGAAGAGCCGACGCATAGCGACTTGTGCGGACGCTTGAATATTAACCAGGCGGCCCACGGAAAAGAATCGGACAGAGGGAAATTATGAAGAGTCTCTTGAAGTCCCTGCTCACCATCGTGGGACTTGCCGCCGTGTTGGGAATCGCGGGTATTGAGGCAGCTTACGCAGACACCATCGCCTATTCCACATCAGAAGGATTCGTCTTTTCGGGCGCGATAAGCGGTAATAACTCTAATGTTATTCCTTTTAGTCCCGATTCATTTACGCCGACTATAACTTTCAGCGGATTTATCTACGACTCATTTGATCTCCCCATCCTGGCGCCGCCGAGCGGAGAGGCAAACCTCGAAGCGATGATCGCGGCTCCGACCGTTATCCCTGAACCGGCCGCGATGATTCTACTCGGTATGGGTCTGGCGGGAGTCGCCGCTAGCGCACGTAAGCGTCATAAGGC
>JANOGZ010000762.1:0-5249 GCA_031406255.1 Pyrinomonadaceae bacterium
CTCACCGTGAAGTTGAATTGTCTAGACTTTCGCCGGGCGGGCTACTATCTTATGCCCCTCTCGGGGAGAGGTAAATAGCCGTTGATTTATTCCGACCAGATTCCGGTGCGCGGGGAAGGGCGAGCAACCGCCAGGGGTCCGAAACTGGCCCGTCGGCTGGGGCTGTTCGATGCGACGATGATCGTTATGGGAGGTATCGTCGGTTCGGGCATCTTCATCAATCCGTATGTCGTCGCGCGGCAAGTCCAGACACCGTTCCTGATTCTCGGCGCATGGCTGATGGGCGGTCTGATCGCGCTCGCGGGGGCCTTCATCTATGCCGAACTCGCCGCCCGGCGCCCCGATGTCGGAGGGCAGTACGCATATTTACGCGAGGCCTACCATCCGGCGATCGCATTCATCTATGGATGGGCTCTGCTGCTCGTGACACAGACCGGCGGCATGGCCGCCGTCGCCGTCACCTTCTCGCGCTACTTCCTGGAAATCACGCGCGTGCCGGTGGCCGAGTGGGTCGTGGCGGTGCTCGCGCTCGGACTACTGACGCTCATCAACTGCCTTGGTGTCCGCGCCGGAAGCAGCGTCCAGAACGGCTTGATGGTGCTGAAAATTCTGGCCATCGCCATCCTCATCAGCGGCGGCCTGTTTTTTGTCGTCCGGCCCGCGGGAGCGATGAGCCCGTCGCTGCTGGATCGTCCCATCTCGCTGGGGCTATTAGCGGGAATAGGAGCCGCGATGACGCCGGTGATGTTCGCTTATGGCGGGTGGCAGACAGCCAGCTTCGTCGCCGGCGAGATGCGCGATCCGCGTCGGGATCTGGCGCGCGGGCTGCTGATCGGCGTCAGTGGAGTAGTCCTGCTCTACATGGCGGTCAACTTCGTGTGCGTCTATGCCCTGGGCGCAGACGGACTGGCGGCGACGACGACGCCCGCTTCCACCGTGATGCGCCTCGCGTTTGGCGAGCGAGGCGCAGTCCTGATCGCCGCCGGCATCACTATTTCAACGCTCGGCTTCCTGAGTCAGGGCATGCTGACCGCACCGCGCGTCTATTTCGCGATGGCCGAGGACGGCCTTTTCTTCAAGAGCGTGGCGCGGCTCGATCCGCGGACGCGCGTTCCCGTGGTGGCGATTGCGCTCCAGGGCACGCTTGCCGCGGTGATCGCGTTATCGGGGAAGTACGAACAGATACTCAACTATGTGATCTCGGTCGATTTCATCTGGTTCGGCCTGACAGCCGCCTCGATCTTTGTGTTTCGCCATCGTGCGGCGGCGCGCGGTCAAGACATTTATCCGCATACTACGGCGAACGCGGTGACACCCGCGGCTGAGCCGGCCGGCCAAACGGAAATTAATTCCACTGGCGGCGGCTACCGCGTACCCGGTCATCCCGTGACGACCGCATTATTTATCGCCGCCTGCGCGCTGATTGTGATCAGCACGGTCTACACATATCCGGCCAACAGCGCCGTCGGGCTGGTGATCGTTGTGGCCGGAATCCCGGTCTACTTCTTCTGGCGTCGGAGGAGGGGGTGATGGTCGAGCAGGCACGACGCGCGCGCGTGATGGGTTCTGAATATATGCTGTGGGCCAAGACTCGCTCGCAGGCGCGCTTCAATCTCGCATCGAGCGGAGTGGCGAATTACCCTCTGTCCGGACTTCCAGTGACAATTGAAGATCTGGAATTGAGCGGGCCGAGTCTCTATGGTTATGAGCCGCTCCAGAAGGCCCTGGCCGCAAAGTGCGGCGTACCGGAAGAGTGTGTGGTGGCGGCGACGGGCACGTCGATGGCCAATCATCTTGTCATGGCAACTCTCATCGAGCGGGGCGATGAGGTTCTGATTGAGCACCCGACATATGAATTGATTGTTAGCCTGGCGCGCTATCTCGGCGCGAGGGTGAGGAGATTTGCGCGCCCCTTCGAAGACAACTTTCGCCTTGACCCGGGTGAGGTCGAGCGCCGGATAACTACACGCACGCGGCTGATTGTGTTGACGAACCTTCATAATCCGACGAGCGCGCTCACCGACGAGCGCACTCTGAAGCAACTGGGGGAGGTTGCGCGCAAGGTCGGGGCGCGTATTCTCGTTGACGAGGTCTACCTCGAGGCCCTGTTCGGCCGCGCGCCCCGTTCGGCTTTTCATCTTGGCGAGGAATTCATTACCACCAACAGCCTCACGAAAGTTTACGGCCTGAGCGGCCTGCGCTGCGGATGGGCGCTGGCTGCGCCTGAGCTGGCACAGAAGATGCGGCGGCTCGACGACCTGTTCGGCGTCATTCCGGCGCACGCCGCCGAGCGATTGAGCTGCATCGCGCTCGAAAATCTTGATCTCGTCGCCGCGCGGGCGCGCCAGTTGCTTGAAGTGAACGGTCGGATGCTCAATTCCTTCCTCGGTTCATGCGATCGTTTTGAGTGGATGAAACACGAGTTCGGCACGGTCTCGTTTCCGCGTTTAAAGCGAGGAGACGTCGACGGCTTGTGCGCGCTGCTCGGCGACAAGTACGAGACCTCGGTCGTGCCGGGTAGATTCTTCGAGATGCCGGAGCACATCCGGATCGGCATTGGATGCGATACGGCTACTCTTGCCGCCGGCCTTGAACGGCTGGGTATGGCGCTGGATGAAGGTTACTCTTAATGCGGCACGCCGCAAGGAGCGCCCTGAACTGATGCCGGATTATACCTACCATCCATTTCTCAAGCCGCTTCTCTTTCGCTTGCGTCCTGAAGTTGGCCGTCGTGTGACTCTGCGTATTTTGGAGATCCAGGCGCAGACGGCGGCGGGGCGTCGCCTCTTTCGCTTCTTCGGGCATGGATTACCTGATCAAAGCCTCGGCGTAGACGTCTTCGGCCTGCGTTTCCCGTCTCCCATCGGGCTCGGGCCGGGTATTGATACGCACGGCGTCGCCATTGCGGTGATGCAGCATCTCGGCTTCGGCTTTCTTGAAGTGGGCCCGGTCGGTGATCTCCCCGTACCGCATAAATTTTCGACGGAGCCGCTCCGCATCGTCGAGCGACAGGCACTCGTCGCCAGCGGGCAGGCGAGCGCCCCCGGCGCGAGTGAAATGGCGGCGCGCATCAAACGCGCGCCCGATCTTCTCGTGCCGATCGGAATGGCGCTGCGGTACGGAGCGAACATGTTGGCTGCACTCGGTGATGGCGAAGCGGCGGCGAGTTTTTTCACGCTGCCTTCCCGGTGCGCCGACGATCTTGATGGCTTGCGCGTCTTGCGCGCGGCGACGAAAAGACCGCTCCTGCTTCGCCTTTCACCGGACTGGACCGCACGCTTTCTCGAAGAAGCGCTTGAGCGGGCCGTCGCTGCCGGACTGGATGGGTGTGTCGCGGTGGGCGGCAGCGCGTGCCCGCTGCTACCTGAGGGTGAAATCGAAGGGCCTTTTCTGCACAGCCGCGCGCTCGCAACGGTCGCTTATGTCGCCCGCCGCTATGGGGAGCGTTTCCCGGTTATTGGAGCCGGAGGGATACATACGCCGGACGACGCGCTCGCGCTGCTTGATGCCGGGGCGCGTCTCGTCGAATTGTCCGCCGGTTTAGTTTACGCCGGGCCGGGGCTGCCGGGAAGAATCATCCACGCGCTCGAACATCGCGCGACCGGGAAGTTGCATCGCGATAACGGGCAGGCGGCAAATACTCCTGAGACGCTTCCGGCGTTCGCTTCGTCAAGTCTTACCGGTAATGAAAGCGCGGCCGCGCTCTCCCGTGAACCATTCATGCCGGAGGAAAGCGCCGCGGATGGGGCCATCGCGCAAACTTTTTATGCACGGGCGCTCTCGTTTTTCGGTTGGCCGTCGGTAGCTCTGACAGGAGCCGTGCTCATCGCTTCAGGTCTTTTCGCGCTACTGCTCGCGGCGACCGTGCAGTTGCTGCCGCCTGATATTCATTTTCTGGGCATGACCGTCGAAGAACTGTGCGCGCATCATGACTGTCGCATCGTCTACTTTCTGGCGCACGATCGGGTGTCATTCGGTGGCTCAATCATCGCGGTTGGAATTTTGTATGTGTGGCTCGCGCGCGTTCCCTTGCGACGCGGCGAAGCGTGGGCGTGGTGGACGCTATTATTATCGGGGGCGGTCGGCTTCGGAAGCTTCCTCACGTATCTCGGATACGGATACCTGGACGTGTGGCATGCGTGGGCGACGATTGCGCTGCTGCCATTTTTCGTCGTCGGATTGATCCGCAGCTTTGTGAATTTGCGCGGCTCGCGCCACATCCGTTCGCTGCTTCGCCCCGGCGCGCGGGCGTGGCTCTGGAGTCGCGCGGGGACGGGGCGGGCGTGCCTGACTTTTTCGGCGGTCGGCATGATTCTCGGCGGATTGACCATCATGGGCGTCGGCATCACGAGCGTCTTCGTGCCGCAGGATTTAGAGTTTATGCGCTTGAGCGTCGCCGATCTCAACGCCATCAATCCGCGCCTCGTGCCCCTCATCGCGCATGATCGCGCCGGCTTCGGCGGCGGTTTATGTTCGGGGGGGCTGACGGTATTGTTCTCGCTCTGGTGCGGCGCGCGGCCCCGCTCGCGCGGGCTGTGGCTCGCCCTGTGTCTCTCCGGATTCGCCGGCTTTGCGAGCGCCATCGGTATTCATCCGGTCGTCGGCTACCACAGCTTCACGCATCTGCTGCCTGCCTTCCTCGGCGCAATCGCGTTCGTACTGGGGATCATCCTGCTTTACCGTCCGATGTGTCACGCGGACGAGCCGTCCGACCGCTTTCCTGATTCGTAAGGTGAGCAGCCCCGATCAGGAAGAATGTTCAATGCTGGAAGTGAGGTCGCGCGGCGAATGCCACACGATCCCGCGGGCAGAGCGCACAAGCCTGGGACGCCGGCGATCCCGTGCCTCCGGTTCAGTGGATTGTCAGAGGGACGACTCTCCTGGAAGTTCTTATACCAGGCGTGACACGTGCTGCTGCAACAGTGCTATCCTAGCGGCATGTGGAAATATATCGCCGCCTCACTGTTTTTCATGATCGGCATTGGCGAGATAGTGCTCGCCCTCAATGGACGAATTCGTGAGATAGTAGTAAAGAATAGCCCGGTTCGCTCAAAGCGTGCCGAACCATTCTTCCTCTTGTTGGCCGGTCTGTCTGCCCTGGCAATGGGACTGGGGATCCTTTTTTACGATCTGTTTTTGTGAGCGCCGTTAAAGCTTCTTCCCCTAGACCGTCGCCAGACTGATTCGCGGCAGCACGGGCTTGACCGCGAGGTAGACTTCTTCAGCCGTGGGATGATGCTCAACCGAGC
>JANOGZ010000770.1:0-1923 GCA_031406255.1 Pyrinomonadaceae bacterium
CGCGCGGCCGGCTTATCTCTGTGCCATCCGACGCGTTGCCCCATCACGTTATTACCGTCTACCAGATATGACATAAAAAGCAGTAGCCAGTGGTCAGTGGTCAGAAAAAGCACTGGTTGCCTACTAACCACTGACCACTGACCACTGACCACTGCTATTATGTCATATCTGGTAGACGGTAATAACGTGATGGGGCAACGCGTCGGATGGCACAGAGATAAGCCGGCCGCGCGGCGCCGCTTGCTGGATGACCTGGCGCGCTTTGCTACGGCGAAACGGGTGCGCGTGGCGGTGGTATTTGATGGCGCGCCGGAGAAGCACTTCGGCGATGGCGCGAGCTACAGAGGCGTGCAGGTCTTTTACGCCGCGCGCGGCTCGAATGCTGACGAGCGGATCAAGGGGATGGTCGACGCTTCGCGGGAGCGGCGCACGCTGCTGGTCGTCACCTCCGACAGGGCGCTCGCTGAATACGTCAGCCGCTCCGGCGCGCGTGTCGTGCGCGCCGGCGATTTCCGGCGCCGCATGGATGAGATAAATGCGGGGAGCGGCCGCGCATCTCCGAAAGGCGGCGAACCGGGTGAGCGCGCTTCCGACGATCAGGGGGTGGCCGGCTGGATGCGTTATTTCGGGGTCGCGCCCGAAGATGATGAGGAGGAATGAGAGGCGACGTGATAGAACGTATCGGGCCGCGCCTTCATGATTGTGCTGCGGCTTTTTCGCCACCCGCCTTGTTTTCGATGAGCTCGACGTCGAAGATCAGTTTTTGCCCGGCGAGCGGATGATTGGCATCGAGCGTGATGTGGTCCTCAGTAACTTCCGTAATAGAGACGGGGATCTGGTTGCCATCCGGTAGCTGCATGACCAGGTTCATGCCGACCTCCGGCTCCGAGTCGAGATTGATGCCGGCGCGCGGCACCGACTGCGTGAGCGCATCCATCCGCTGTCCGTACGCATCATCGGCCTCGATCTCAATGCGTTTCGTGTCGCCCACCTGCATGCCGCGCACGCCATCTTCGAAGCCGGCGATAACGTCACCCGCGCCCACTTTGAATTCGAGCGGGTCTCCGCCTTCGGAAGAATCAAAAACCTGGCCGTCCACTAACCGTCCCGTGTAGTGGACGCGTACCGTATCGCCGTTTTTCGCGGGCTCTGTCATAATTGCTCCGTTTTGTTATGTCATCCCCTTCGCGCGAAGCATCGCATATCCATCAGTGAAAAGCGAGTGAAGGCTATTCCAGTATATAAAGCATGACTCCTTCAGCGAGCAGTACCCCACCGGCGGCGCGCTCCGTCATTGTCGGAACGGCCGGCCACATCGATCACGGCAAGACCTCGCTGGTCCGCGCTTTAACGGGCGTGGACGCGGACCGTTTGCCGGAAGAAAAACGGCGCGGAATTACGATTGATCTGGGATTCGCGGAGCTCGACCTGGGCGACGTGCGGATCGGTTTTGTTGACGTGCCCGGCCACGAACGGTTCGTCAAAAACATGCTGGCCGGCGCGCACGGCATTGACGCCGTCGCGCTCATCATCGCGGCCGATGAAGGCGTGATGCCGCAGACGCGCGAGCATTTCGATATCTGCTCGCTGCTGGAAATCAAGCGGGGCCTCGTCGTTATCACCAAAACGGATCTGGTTGATGAGGAATTGCTGGCGCTCGTTCGCGCCGAGGCGGAAGAATTAGTGGCGGGATCATTTCTGGAGGGCGCGCCTCTCGTCGCCGTCAGCGCACGCACCGGCGCAGGCATCGATGAAGTAAAAGAGACGCTGCGCGCCGTCGCCATCGCCGTGCCCGCGCGTTCTTCGCAGACTGTGGCGCGGCTGCCTGTCGATCGCGCCTTCACGATGCGCGGTTTTGGCACGGTGGTGACGACGGCGCGCAGCGTCTCTTTTACTTCATCGATGCCTGCGCCGGTGCGTGCG
>JANOGZ010000771.1:0-6007 GCA_031406255.1 Pyrinomonadaceae bacterium
GGCGCGCGTGCGGGAAGCGCCGGGGGCGCAAAGAGGCGCTCTCTCTTCTTTATGTTAGCTGAAAGCTGATAGCTGAATTTTAGCTGACCACTGACCACTGACCACTGACTACTGATATGCTCGATCTACAGCCCGCAACATTTGAAGAGTTTGCGACGACGGCCGCGAGCGGTGCAAGTGTCATTCCCGTCGTCAGAACCGTGCTGGCGGATTTGCAGACGCCGGTCGGCGCGTTTATGCGACTTGCGGATGGAGCGCGCTACGCGTTTCTGTTCGAATCCGTGGAGGGCGGCGAGCGCGTGGCGCGCTATTCTTTTCTCGGCGCCCATCCCGAGATGGTCGTGCGCGGGCGCGGCCCTGACACGATCGTCGAACGCGGCCGGGAGTCACAGACCTACGCGGGCGTGCGCGCCATGGATTTCCTTCGCGATTATTTCCGCGATCGGAAACTCGCGCGGCGCGGCGGGCTGGCGCCGCTCGCGGGAGGGGCCGTCGGTTATCTCGCCTATGATGCCGCCAGCTGGTTCGAGCCGGTGCTGGAAAAAGGAGACGTCTCTCCGGCCGCGACCGATACGGATACGGCCGTATTTATGATTTACCGCACAATCGTCGCCTTTGATCGCGTGCGGCAGCAAATGGAAATCACCTCCGTCGTGTTTACGGATGAGGCCGGAGGAGATCGCGCACGCCTCCGCGAACTCTTCGACGCGGCGGTGCGCTAAACCGAGCGTATCTAAGAAACATTGCTGGGCAGCGCGCTGCCACCACAACGTTCATCGACATCCAGAAGCTCTCGCCGCGAGCAAACGGTCAAACCACAGGTTACCTCAAACTGGTCGCGCCAGGATTTCGAGGGCGCCGTCGAGAGCGTCAGAGAGCATATCGCGGCTGGCGATTGCTATCAGGTCGTGCTTTCGCAGCGTCTGACGACCGCGGTGACGGTTCCGCCATTCGAGATTTACCGCGCGTTGCGCGCGACGAATCCATCGCCCTACATGTACTTCCTGCGACTGGGAGACGGGGCGACGGTGATCGGGGCGTCACCCGAGATGCTTGTGCGCTGTCGCGGGCAGCGTCTCGATTACCGGCCGATCGCCGGGACGCGCCGGCGCGGCGCGACCGAAACGGAAGACTGGCTGCTCGGCGAAGAGCTGCGCGCCGATGAAAAGGAAGTGGCCGAGCACACGATGCTCGTTGATCTCGGTCGCAATGATCTCGGCCGTGTCGCGGATTACGGGTCGGTGGAAGTGGATGAGTTGATGAGCATCGAGCGCTACTCGCACGTGCAGCATCTGGTCACACACCTGCGCGCGCGCTTGCGCGACACGAATGATCGTTTCGACGCCCTCGCCTCCTGCTTTCCCGCCGGGACGGTGACGGGCGCGCCGAAGGTACGCGCGATGCAGATCATCCGTGCGCTCGAACCCGCCGCGCGCGGCATTTATGCGGGAGCCGTTCTCTATCTCGATTATGCCGATAATCTCGATTCGTGCATCGCGATTCGCACCATCGTGCTCCGCGATGGCCGCGCCGAAGTGCAGGCCGGGGCAGGCATCGTCGCCGATTCGGTGCCGGAGCGCGAGTACGAAGAAACGATCAGTAAGGCGAGCGCGCTGCTGCGCGCGATCGAGATGGCCGAAGCGGGCCTGTAAGCGCGCATCGTCGAACGACGGTCCGACTGTTCTCCCACGGATCAATCAGCAGCCGTTGGTTGTACTAAGAACAGCAGGAACAGCATCGAGCCAGGTGGCTGATGGCGCGCCGGTGAATGTTTATCATCGCGACGTCTGAGGAGAAGCTTATGAAGATAGCGGTTCGGATTATCCTGTGGTGTACGGTCGGCGCGCTGCTTGCGGCGCCCACCCTCGGCCAAAAGCGGCGCCCGTCACAGCCACCATTCCACACCTCCGGAATCTATAGCAACATAACTCTCGGCGAGGGCGGTGACCTCGGCGGGATGGAGATATTTCTCACCGACTCCGATAATGGATTTTACGCCACCGTCCAGATTGCTGAAGGGGTGCTGGGTGTCCCGCGGCTTATCAAAGTACAGGGCAGGGGATTGAATATCGAGTTCACGCTTCCGTCCGGCGATGGGTCGCGTAAATTTACGGGAAAAATTTCGGCCGCCGGAGTGATGCTTTATGAGAGCGGGGAAGGCAGCTTCCTGAAAAGAAAGTGTTATCGCTAGCGCTGAAACGGCGCCTGGCGAGTGATCGCGCCGGATGCTCGACGGAATGGCTTCGAGGGCCAGTGGCGCGGTGTATTTGGCGGGCTTCTCGCATACCGGTGAATTGCAGCATTAGATTTGCGAATGGGTGTGGCCGAGCGCGCTACGCTCTGTCTTCGGTCTCATACAAGCGCGAATTCTGGACCCGGTGAGGCGTGGAGTGCTCAATATTTTACAGAAAAAAGGCATGCGTTATGCGCTGGCGATGCTTGGCATTGCCTCGGTCACAGCTTTGCTCACGCCGGTGAGAGGTCAAATCAATCACACGACCGTCGCGCTCGCGCTGCTGCTCGTCGTTCTCTTCATCGCGACATTATGGGGAAGCAAGCCCGCCATGCTGGCATCCGTCCTCGGAATGGTATGTTTCAACTTCTTCTTCCTGCCACCTGTCGGCACCTTCCACATTGCTGATCCTGATAACTGGGTGGCGCTCGCCGCATTCCTGATTACTGCCATCACCGCCGGGCAGCTCTCGGCGCGCGCCAGATGGCGCGCTGAGGAGGCGGAGTCGGGCCGGCGGGAGATCGAGCGCCTATACAAAGAGCTGCAGGATGCCTTCGAGTGCGCGAGCCAGGCGGAAGCCCTCAGGCAGAGCGAAAAACTGAAGACCGCGCTGCTTGATGCGGTCACACATGACCTGCGAACACCGCTCACGTCAATCAAAGCATCCATCACGACGCTGCTGGATGAAACGCGCGGCGAAGCGGACGGAGGGCAACCGATCCCGCTCGACGCCGAATCCCGCCAGGAGATGCTGGAGGTGATCGACGAGGAGAGTGACCGCCTCAACCGTTTCATCGGAGGGCTGATCGAGTTGGCGCGCATCGAAGCCGGCGAAATGCAACTGCGCCGCCAGTGGGGAAATGTTGACGAGATCGTTTCGGCGGCGCGCGCGCGCGCGGAGGCTCTCACGCGCAGGCACCACGTTGAAGTCAGTATCGAAGAGGAACTGCCCGTCGTGCGCGTCGACGAGCGCGCGGTGAGCGAGGTGGTTTACACGCTTATCGACAACGCGGCTAAATATTCGCCGCCCGGAACCAGCATCCATATCATCGCCGGGCGCGAGGGTGGCGGGTTGATTCAAATAGCCGTCGAAGATGAAGGCGATGGGATTGCGCCCGAGTTGCATGAGCGCGTTTTCGATAAATTCTTCCGCGCCACGCGCGACGGCGACATCAGCACTCATCAGCCCTCGGGAACAGGAATGGGGTTAGCGATTGCCAGAGGAATTGTTGATGCGCATGACGGAAAAATCTGGATCGAAAGCGGAACGGGTGGTCAGGGAACCCGCGTGGTATTCACGCTGCCGATCGGTGATGAGGACGACGCACCGGCGGCGGGACAACCGGAAAAATATAGCCCTGGTAAAATCATCGAACCGACCGGTAAGCAATCTCCACCCGAGTTGACGAACTGAACAGCATGGAACAGAAGCCGCGTATCCTTATTGTGGACGATGAGCCGCAACTGACGCGCGTGCTGCGCACTGGCCTGAAGACTCGCGGGTACGAGGTGCGCGTCGCCGCCGATGGGGTCTCCGCGCTGGAGACATTTGGCGACTGGCTCCCCGATCTCGTCATCACCGACCTTGCGATGCCGAACATGGACGGGCTGGAGCTTTGCCGGCAGCTCCGGTCCGTCTCACAAGTCCCCATCATCGTGCTCTCGGCCAAAGGCGAAGAGAAGACCAAGGTTGAAGCGCTGGACATCGGCGCCGATGACTACGTCACCAAGCCTTTCGGCATTGACGAACTGCTCGCGCGCGTGCGCGCCTCGCTCCGCCGCGCGACAACACCTGCCACGAATGAAGCGGCGCCAACGGTTCTGAAGTCGGGCGATTTCCGCGTCGATCTGGAATCCCGCAGCGTCACGGTGCGCGGGCGTGAAGTTCATCTGACCCCTAAAGAGTTTGACCTTCTGGTTTACTTTTTGAAGCACTCGGGAAAGGTTCTGACGCACCGCACGCTGCTCTCCGCGCTCTGGGGCGGCAACTACGTCGAGCAGAACGAGTACCTGAGAGTCTTCGTCGGGAATCTGCGAAAGAAGATCGAGACAAACGCCTCCGAATCCCGCTATATCCTCACCGAACCGTGGGTCGGCTACCGTTTCGACCCACAGGGCGCATAAGGAAACCACCCTCCACGACCCCCCGCCCCATCTTTACAAACTTTTTATGAACTCTTTATGCCTTCTTTATGAGAGAGATCGTACTATCTAATAGTCCGCGGCAGGATGCGGAGCAATTCATTTGACAATCTGTCTGCCGAAGCTGCTCACCATTGCCCGTTGCTGGTAGTGAGAGGGGCAGCGCGGGGGAACCACCGTCCCGCACAGGGAGTTGCGGGACACGGGGCGTATCGTGAAGGGGCCGTATGGTGCTCTTCATGTAGGACACTTCTTCGGTCCGAGCCCGTCAGCTAACCTCGCAGGCTTTCCGAAGAAGAACACGAAAGATCTCGCGAATGGAAAGGGCGTGAAGCGTGTGCTTCACGCCCTCTTCGCGTGTGGGGAGAGAGAAGGGTTATGAATATGACTTTTGATGAAATCGGGTCGCGCGAGCAGGCGCGCCGCCCGCGAGAGTTGGCCGCTGAAGCAGGGGTTCACGGCTGGACGTGGCAGGCTGTTGGCGCGGTGTTCGGATTGACCGGCGGGGTCGTCGCGGTGTTCTTCGGTGCGATCACAATGGCCATCGCATGGGTGACTGGCTCGGTCGAAGGCTATGGGCTATTCCTTTACCGCTTCAGCACCGTTCTCCTGATTCTGACAATCCCGCTGCTGGCTCTGGGCGCACACTGCCTCGATCTACAGGATCGAGCGGCGGAGCGGGACGCGAAGCGGGAGGAGACCCAAAAATAATGAACGGAACTGGCCCTCCGCGCTCACGGTGCGGCAGCCCTGCCAAAGTCCCGCGCGCGAAAGTGATCGGTACTTTCGTGATCTCAATCACCCTTCTGACGTGCCCGGGGAGCGAATTAACCGTCAGGGCGCAGCAGCCGAGTGCTACTCAAGCGGAAGCACCGGCGAGCGTCTCAGAAACCGTCACCGGCGAACGCGCAGGCGTTTCGCCGTCGGCTGAGAAATTAACAGGCACGCCGTCCCGATCTTTAACTTTCAAGTCGCCTGAACCGGGCGAGCGCGAGCGCTTGTTACTCGAACGGATCGAGAAGCTGGAGCGGCGTCTAAGCGAGCTTGAATCGCGGCACGATAAGGCTCAGGTGCCAGGCGATGTGACAAGTGTGAGTGCAGCAGGTGTGCCGGCAACAGATGCGCTGCCCGCGGCGGCAACGGCAACTGCCACGGGCGACGCGAGAACCGCATCACCCGCGCAGATCACCGAGGGTGATCGCGAAGTGCTCGATTTCTTCCGTGACACAACGATCAACCTCGGGATTGACGGTTACTACGGCTACAACTTCAATCGTCCCGTCGGAGGCATCAATCTGCTGCGTGCTTATGACGTGCAGTCAAACAGCTTCAGTCTTAATCAAGCATCCGTCGTGATTGAACGCGCGCCCACCGTCGAAGGGGGACGCCGCTTCGGCGCGCGCCTTGATCTGCAATTCGGTCAGGCGACCGAGACCGTGCAGGGTAACGCCGCGAACGAACCGCGTCCGCAGGTCTATCGCCATGTGTGGCAGGCTTACGGCACTTACGTCTTCGATGTCGGCACAGGATTAACCGTGGATTTCGGCAAGTTCGCCGGATCACTCGGTTATGAGACCAACTATGCGAAAGACAACTTCAACTACACGCGCTCTTACTACTATAACTTTTTGC
>JANOGZ010000780.1:0-3916 GCA_031406255.1 Pyrinomonadaceae bacterium
GCTCACCCGCCGGCGCGGCACCTTCGGTGAAGGCCATGTGCACGAACACGTCGGGCAGGAGCTCGATGATCGTCGCGTCGCCGTCCTGACGCTGCACCTTGGCGCTCAAGCGCGGTGTGCTACGTCCCGTCATCGACAGCATCTACGAGATGGATCAGGTACGCGCGGCGCATGCGCGCCTCGAATCGAACGAAAGTTTCGGTAAGGTCGTTTTGCGCTGGTAGTCAGTCAAGCCCCTCACGGCAGTCGACCTGTTGATTTTAAATCGCGCGGATTGACGGTATTTCGCGACTTGCGTCCGAACGAAGTTGGTCGCAGCTTGCGTAACAAGGATGAAATATACGAGAATGTCTGCGGCCCTTGAATGGGAAGAGCGTGTCGCGCAAAATCGTGTGTGCGGCTTTCCATTCAGTGATGTTTTGAGGAGAGTACCAGAGTGAGAGCGGAATTGGAGCAATTGATCGCTTTACAGAAGATAGACATACACATACGCCGATTACAGGCCGAACTGGATGCCATTCCACAAAGGCGCGCCGAGATCGAAAAAGAGTTCGATCAGCGCGCCTTTGAATTTCGCGCCACAGAAACGCGGCGCGATGAGACGCACGAGGCGCGGACGCGGCTCGACATCACGCTGCAGGAGGTGCGCACCCAGGCCGAAAAGGCCGAGCGCGACCTGATGTCGTCGACGAATGAAAAAGCCTACGCCGCCGCGATTCGCGAAATAGACGCCGCCCGCAAACACATCTCACAACTCGAGACGCAAATCCTCGAACAGATGGAAGCCTCCGAGGGGGCGGAAAACGAAATTCGCGAGCGCGAGCCGGAAATGCAGAAACTGCGCCTCGAACTCGATGACAAACTAAAAGCCTTCGATGAGCAGACGCGCGCGCAGACCGAAGATCTCGCCGCCCACCACCGCGAACGCGAGCGTCTGGTGGCGATTCTGCCGAAGCAGATGAGCGCGCTCTATAACCGCATCAGCAGTCGTATCCGCGGCGGCGTCGCCGTCGCCGAAGCGCGCAACAACTCATGTACGGCCTGTTTCATTACGCTGCGCCCACAGGTGATGACGCAGATCCGCCGTGGCGACGAGGTCATCCTGTGTGATAACTGCAGCCGCATACTCTATTTCGTCCCGGCGGAACAGACCCAAAAATCGACGTCGCTTTCGGCCTCCTGACCGCCGGCGTTTTGATCCATGGGGTCTCGAATTTGAAGTTTTTCGGGTCGCGAAGTCCTCCTTCAACAGCCATCTGAAACTCCCCTGCGCTTAACCTTCTCCTGGCTTGAGCGATCGAGCCATGACAAACTTAAAGTTCTCTCTCTCGTCATAATTTTGCAAAGCTTGCACGCTAACCATGCGCTGCACTGTCCAAGCTGTGGAACACGAGCGCCGGGGGTGAAACATCAGTGGCGGAGAATTGTAGCGATCAGGAGGGGGCGGCGGGAGGCCGCGACGCGAGCGATTCGCTCGTGCGCCGAGGGCGTGCGCGCTGGTGGCGGCGGTGCGGGAGCAAGCGGCGCGGCTTCCGGTACGAGACGACCGACGGGCAGCGCATCACCGACGAGGAGCAACTCGGCCGCATCAAATCGCTCGTGATTCCGCCCGCCTGGAAGGAGGTGCGTATTTCTCCTTCCGCGCGCAGCTCGTTACAAGCGATCGGCCTCGATACGAGCGGTCGCGTGCAGCGCATTTACCATCCCTCTTTTATCGCGCGGCAGCAGCGTCGAAAGTATGAGAAGATCGAACGTTTCGGCAGCTACCTCTCGAAGCTGCGACAAAAAACCAATGAGGATATCTCGCTCGAAGAACTGACGCGCGAGCGCGTGCTGGCCGTCGTCGTGCGCTTGATCAATGATCTGTATTTCCGCGTCGGGTCTGAAGCGAGCGTCAAGCGTTACCGCACCTACGGCGTGACGACGCTCCGCAATCGTCACCTCGAGATCAAGCGCGGCGGGCGTCTCATCTTCAGCTTCATCGGAAAGCATCAGATCCATCACCGCCGCATCATCGTTGATGAAGAACTGGCGATGCTGATGAGCGACATCAAGAAGATCGGCGGCGCGAAGCTCTTTTACTACTACGATAAGGATGGACGCCGGCGCGCCGTCACGCCGCGCGATGTCAACGAATACATCAAGGCGGCGACCGCGCCGGAATTTTCCGCGAAAGATTTTCGCACCTGGGGCGGGACGCTCCTCGCCGCCGTGGAACTGGCCGAGATCGGTTGCGCCGCGGACGATAAACAATGCAAGCGCAACGTCGTCAGGGCCGTGAAGAAGGCGGCCGAGCATCTCGGCAACACGCCGACCGTCTGTCGCAGTTCTTATATTCACCCGGCGGTGTTCGAGCGTTACGCCGAAGGCATCACGCTCGAAGAGTTTCGGCCCCGCCGCGAGCGACGGATCCGCCGCCGTCAACCGGATTATGAACCCGAAGAAGCGGCCCTGCTAAAAATGCTCCGCGGGCAATCAAACGGAGGACCACGTAGTTGAGAAGCGGGCGCGCGCCGACGGGGCGCGCACCACGGCTGCCATGGTCGCGCCTTACTCTTCCTAGAAATGTTTACTCGTGCGCTTGACTGATTTCGCTCGTTTTCTCGATTTCCGCTCGTCGACCCCTTTCAGCGAAGCCAGCGGCCAGAGTTTGTGCTCGATCTCGGCGAGCCCCGCTCCCGTGACCGCTTCGATAACTTCTTCCGACGACTTGTAACAGGGCGCGGCCTCATCGAGGGGCACGCGTCCGTTAGTGTTCACTAAAATTCCGGCCGCGGCGTACTCATCATCGATCGCTCGCTGCGAGAGCGTGCGCGTCGCCTCGCCGCGCGAGAGCCGCCGTCCCGCCCCGTGGTTGACCGAAAAACCGCTGTTGACGGCCGCCGGCAGCGGTCTGAGGATGTAGCTCCAGTCTTTGTTGCTTCCGGGGATCAGCACCGGATGACCCGTCCCTTCCCAGATTGTGCCGGCGAGCGCCGGATGACCGGCCGGAAAAGCGCGCGTCGCGCCCTTGCGATGCACCCACACTTCACCAAACTCCGGATGCCACTCCTGCTGCACGAGGTTGTGGCTGATCTCGTAAATCAATTCCAGCTCATCGCGAAACACTTCGCGGAAAGCATCGGCCACCTGCTCGAAGATGATCAGGCGGTTAAGGATGGCGTAGTTGCCGCCCGCCGCGACGGCGTTGAGATAATCCTTGTAATGACGCGAGTCCGGCGTGAAGTAGCCGAGGTCAATATCCGTGATCGCGTCGGGCCTCTCGGCGCGCGCCATCTCGAAGTAGTTGGTCGCCAGCCCATGGCCAAAGCCGCGGCTGCCCGTGTGCACCTGAACGAAGAGCTTTCCGTCAGTCTCGGAGCGCTGCAACTCGATGAAATGATTTCCGCCGCCGAGGCTGCCCAGCTGGTTCAAGCCGCGTTCGGGTCGCCCTTTGCCGCCCCACGGTATCTGCCAGCTATCATCGACGGGGATGCGGTGCCGCTCGGCGCTGCTGCGATCAAACGCCGCGCCGTACTGCTCGACGTAGTATTCGGCCCCGCCGCGCACCAGATTATTGAACTCCTGCTTTGAAACCTCGCCGAGCTTGATGCTTTTGCCGCCCGCGCCCATATTCACGCGCTGCATCACGGCGCGATTAAAGTCCAGGCGCTTCTCGGGGGTCGCGCGCTCGGCATCAACTTCCGAACGCGCGCTCATCATCCCGCAGTTATGGACGAACACTCCGGCGTCGAGCGCGAAATTTCCATACCCTGGAACTGTCAAGCAATAAACGTCGGCTGTGTGTGTGACCGGTTCGATGGAGACGACCTTATGATTGTAATCGTGTTTCCAACGCCGATGGTTGTGGATGCCAAAGCCGCCAACTAAAGTCTCATCGCACGTTTCGCAAATGTATTCGCGGTGTGCAACTGCC
>JANOGZ010000800.1:0-3564 GCA_031406255.1 Pyrinomonadaceae bacterium
CCTCACCCCGCGCCGCTTGCTACTCACAATCTTTGGGAGATCGTGAGGGACGTGTGAACACATCCCTGGTGGCGGGCATTCTACTATGGTTGCTCGATGTGTCAATACGAAATGTTTTCAATATCTTGAAAGAGAACTTGCGTGGTGGCATCCATCGATACCAACCCTGCGAACAGCCTAAAAGATAACAGGAGCGGCGTTGTACCTCGCTTACGCCACCGCTCCTCTTCGCAGATTTCCATTAGGGGAAAGATGCGGCGCAACCTGAAGTCATTGGAGCGGATGCGCAATCAGGAAGTCTCTTATCATCAAAGATTCGTGCGCATCGCTCAATGCCAGCGTTAGGTGGATGTGGAACGGTACCCGGCTGTGTCCCCAACTTATCCTTTGCGACGATGTAAGCCCCGCCGCCCGACACAAATTATTCTTTCACGTTGATTGATCAGGTACCACACTTAACGATTCCTCGACCTCGCTCGTAGTATCACGTGAACCCGCTTCACACATTCTGAATCCACTCTACAGCTCGCTCGCAGCCTCTCAAAATACGAGGGCAGGCTTTGCGTTGTGCGCGAATGTCCGCGCTGCTTATTTTCATTAGACATTCGAACTATTCGGCGTATGCTATCCGCATGGACAAACAGCGACCCCAGATTGTGCCGGATGAGGCTGACGGGCAAATCATTGACATTGATTCGATCGTCAAACCGAAGAGTCGAAAGCGCGGGCGGTGGCTCTTGATTCTCGCTCTGCTCGCGCTCCTCTTCGGACTCTCACGCGCGACATCAATCTACGTGGAGACGTTATGGTTCGGCTCGCTCGGATACGGGGCGATTTACTGGACAGCCTTCAAGTATGATCTCGTTCTCTTCGTCATCTTCGCGCTCGCCACGGCGATTGTTTTGCGGGGCGTGTTCTGGCTGTTGGAACGCTCCCTCGATGTGTCGGTGCTTGCGCCGCGTCGCATTCTCCTGAACGACCAGGAAGTGAGCCTCGAACCTGCCCGCTTATTGAAACCGTTGGCGTGGGTCGTCGCGTTGCTCTTCGGTCTCTATTACGGGTTTAGGATGAGCAACGCGTGGCCGAGTTTCGCGCTGTGGCTGAATCGCCCGATGACGGATGAAACTGATCCCATCTTCGGCCAACCAATCGGGTTTTACCTGTTCAGTCTGCCCGTCTGGGAAATGCTCACGTCGTGGTTTCTGACGCTCGCGTTGATCGTGTTCGGCGGCTCGTGTGTCTACGCTTTGTTCAAGTTGCTTCCGCAGGGCAGAGACATGCAGGAAGTTTTCGCCGCGAGGGGTGCGGCTTCATCCGCCGAAGCATACAAGGGAGTTTACGCCACAGTCTCGACGGCGTTCGCCGTGGTGTTCGTCGCGCTCGCGGTTCGCGTTTACCTGTCCCGCTTCGCTTATCTTTTCGACGATCATCAAATCTTCAGCGGCGTCACCTACACGGAAGATCACTACCTGCTGCCGGGACTCGTCGCCGTGGCCGTCACGCTGCTCGCCGCCGCCGTCGTCGCGCTCGTCAACGCTTTCATCTGGCGGCGCCTGCGCGGGTTGCTCGTCGCGCTCGCCCTGCCCCTCGTCGTCTATCTGGTCGCCGTCATTGTAATCCCGGGTTATGTCCAAAGTTTCATCGTCAAGCCGAATGAACTCGACCGCGAGGCGCCCTACATCGGACACAACATCGCGGCGACGCGACGCGCCTTCAACCTCGAACGCATCGAGGCGCGCGACTTCCCCGCCGACACGACGAACGAAGCCTACGAACTCGCGCAAAACCGCCCGACGCTCGACAACCTGCGCCTCTGGGACTACGTGGCGTTGCAGGCCACGCTCCGGCAGGTGCAGGAGATTCGCACTTACTACGATTTCAACGACGTCGATATTGACCGCTACCAAATCGGCGGGCAGACGCGCCAGGTGTTGCTCGCCGCGCGCGAGTTGGACATCACCAAGTTGCCCGCCTCTTCACAAGGTAACTGGATCAACGAACGACTGATCTACACCCACGGTTACGGCGTCACGATGAACACCGCCAACGGCTTCACGCCCGAAGGTCGCCCGGAGTTCATCCTCTCGAACATGCCGACCGAATCGACCGTGCCCGACATCAAACTGACGCGTCCGCAAATCTACTTCGGCGAGAAGACCGATACGCTGGTTTACGTCAACACCAAACAGAAAGAGTTTGATTTCCCGCAGGGCGACGCCAACGCTTCGACCGTTTACGAAGGTGCGGGCGGCTTCCCCGTCGGCAACGCCCTGCGCCGATGGCTCCTCGCCTGGGAGTTGGGCGATTTGTCGCGGCTCCCCTTCGCCGACGACGTGACGGCCGAGAGCCGCGTGCTGATGCGCCGCGTCATCGGCGAACGGTTGCGCGCACTCGCGCCGTTTCTCATCTACGACTCCGACCCTTACATCGTCATCGACCGCGATGGGCGTCTCCACTGGATGATCGACGCTTACACGGAGACCGACAAGTACCCTTACGCGCGGCACTACGCAGTCGACGCGAACAGAGTCAACTACATCCGCAACAGCGTCAAAGCGACGATTGACGCTTACGATGGCAGCGTCGCCTTCTACGTCTTCGACAACGACGATCCGATTCTTCGCGCCTACCGCAATTTGTTCCCCACCCTCTTCCGCGAGGCGGCGCAGATGCCGGAAGATTTACGCGCCCACGTCCGCTACCCGGAAACTTTATTGAACGCGCAGGCCGACGCCTACGGCCTCTACCACACGGAGAACGCCAAAGTATTCTTCCAACGCGAAGACATGTGGAGCGTCGCCCGCGAGACGACCTCGAAGGACAATCGCGCGAACGAAGCGCGCCCGCTCGAACCCTATTTCGCGTTGCTGCAACTGCCCGGTGAAGCGTCCGGCGCGACGCCCACGACGACGGAATTTATCAACATCGTCGCCTTCACCCCGGCCTCACGCGACAACCTGATCGGCTGGATGGCGGGGCGCAGCGACGGCGCGGCTTACGGCTCGCTGCTCGTCTACAAGTTTCCGAAATCGAAACTCGTCAACGGGCCCCTCCAAGTCAACGCGCGCATCGATCAGAACGCCCAACTCTCTTCACAGTTGACACTGTGGAATCAGCAAGGCTCGCGCGTGCAGCGCGGCAACCTGCTCATCATCCCGCTCGGTCGGGGGCTGCTCTACGTCCAGACGATCTACCTTCAAGCCGAACGCTCGCCGATGCCCGAACTGCGCCTTGTCGTCCTCGCTTCGCAGGAGCGACTCGCCTACGGCACGACCTTCGCGGAAGCTTTAACGAATCTCTTCGGTAACAACATCGCCGCCGCCGCTAGCGGAAGCACCCCACAGGCGACTGACGACACCTCAGCGGCCACACCGCCGCCGACTGACCAGGCGCGCTCACAAACCGAACTCATCAACCGCGCCGCCGCGGATTTGTTGGACTATCAACGTCTGACTGCCGAAGGGAAACTCGGTGAGGCCGGACAAAAGCTCGAGTCGCTGAAGCGCACCCTCGATGAATTGCAGAAGGCGAAGTAATCCTCTGATCCAGAGCACGCTGTTGCAA
>JANOGZ010000861.1:0-4582 GCA_031406255.1 Pyrinomonadaceae bacterium
CTGAGAAGGGTGGTTTTTGCTCTCGACTTTTGTACATCACATTGCGGCTCAGATGCCTCATCTTCTCTCGCCGGCTTCCACATAACTCACTCGGGATTGGTCCTCTACCTCTTCCGAGGCCGAATCAGCGCCGTTGCTTTGACTAAGAAGCATCCGCAGCATGGTTTGCAGTTTCGCGGCCGTGAAAGGCTTCGGAAGGAACACGGTCGCGCCCGCGGCAAAACTGTTTGTCATAAGCTTTATGTCCTGCTCGGAAGTAATCATCATCACAGGAATCCGCATCAAGCGCTTTTCCGTTCTCATGTGACGGATGATATCTATCCCTTCGAGGTGCGGCATCATCATGTCGAAAATCGCCGCACCGAAATCCGCGTCCTGTTGGAGGATGCGAATCGCCTCACGGCCATCGTTGACCACGACGGCGGTGTAGCCTTCCTTCCGCACGACGGCGGCCACGAGGTACCTGATGACGGGATCGTCATCGGCCACTAAGATGCGCAGTTGAGACTGAGTGTTTTGTGACATAATTCTTTTCGAAGTCCTTTCAATCAAACCGCTACCTGTTCTAGATTCTGCTGCAAGAATATCTTGACCCGCTCGAACTCCCTGCCGACCTGCGCGCTCAGAGCAGCGGCCCCTGCCAGTTGATCTTCATAACCCATGCGCTCCAACTCGCGTAACGGCTCGACGGGCGCGGTCATCCCGCAGTTCGCGCTCACCCCGGCGCAGTTGTGCGAAATTAAGTTTACTTCGCGTGCATTCCCCGACTCGATGGCGGAATCTAATTTCACTAAACTTGCAGACATCTGCTCCAGATACTCACCCAGGATTTCGGCGAGTTCCTCCGGCTCATCGCCCATCGCCAGATGCAGTCGCTCCATGTCCACAGGTGGAGAATTCTTTTGAGGTGCGGCGCTATCAGCCTTCAAATGGGCGTGACCCTCTGACAATAGCCCTCCGAGCACGCGTCCAAGTTCCTCCGGCTTGACTGGTTTGGAGATGTAGTCATCCATCCCCGCCGCGAGGCATTTCTCACGGTCACCTTCGAGAGCGTTCGCAGTCATTGCTACAATCGGTGTATGTTTCGCCTCTCCTTCGCGGCGACGGATTTCGGCGGTCGCCTCATACCCGTCCATTTCCGGCATCTGGCAATCCATCAGCACGAGGTCGTAAGGGATCCTCTCCAAGGCTTCGAGCGCCTCCCGCCCGTTAGCGACCGAGTCTGCGCGGTAACCCAGCTTTTGCAACTGGCGCACAGCTACTTTTTGATTCACGATGTTATCTTCAGCAAGCAAAATGAGCTTGTTTGACATCTTCTTTGTCTCTTTCAAGGAATGTTTAGTGAGCATCTTCGAGGGCGCTGGTGAGGACGACACATCTGGCCCTCGTGCGGCTGACGCCTGGCTGATGACATTGGTCAAGCAGTCGAACAATTGAGACTGACGCACTGGCTTGGTGAGATACGCCGCGACACCTGCTGCACGAGCCGTCGCGCCGTGTCCACGCTGCCCGAACGAGGTCAGAAGCACCAGGCACAATCCGTTAATGTTGGGATCAGACTTGATGGCACGCGCCAGCTCAAATCCATCCATTTCGGGCATCATCAAATCAAGGACCGCCAGATCGTAAGCTGCGCCTTGCGCCGAAGCCTCTCGCAACAACTCAAGAGCACGCGCTCCTGAATCCGCCTCCTCATGAATCATTCCCCACGAGTTTAGCTGGTGTGACAGGATCTTCCGATTAGTCGCATTATCATCAACAATCAGGACGCGCAACTGATCGAGGCTCTGCACGCGCGGCTGAAGCGAGACAACCCCAGCGGGCTGTTTGCCGAAACCGGCAGTGAACCAGAAAGTCGAGCCTTTACCCGGCACGCTGGTGACCCCGATCTGCCCGCCCATCAATTCGACTAACTGTTTCGAGATGGCGAGGCCCAGTCCGGTTCCCCCGTACTTGCGCGTCGTCGAGCCGTCGGCCTGCGTGAAGGCCTGGAAAAGGTACCGCTGTGCGGCTTCACTGATGCCGATGCCGGTGTCGCTCACCGAAAAGCGAATGACGACCGTCTCGTCACTCTCACTCTCTTTCTCGGCCCGCACGATGACCTCGCCATGCTCCGTAAACTTGATGGCGTTGCCAATCAGGTTGATCAACACCTGTCGAAGACGGCCGGGGTCACCTCGCAGTTCTGTCGGCACGTCGCTATAAATGAGAGAAGCTAACTCGATCCTTTTCTCATACGCCCGCTCGGCCAGCAGTTCGACCGTACCCTCGACCGCGTTGCTGAGATCGAAGTCGAGCGTCTCGAACTGTAGCTTGCCCGCCTCGATCTTCGAGAAGTCGAGGATGTCATTGATAATGTTTAAGAGCGAGTCGCCGCTTGCGCGGATCGTTTCGGCAAATTCACGCTGTTCGGCAGTGAGTCCCGTATCGAGCAGGAGTCCCGTCATGCCGATGACGCCGTTCATCGGCGTCCTGATCTCGTGGCTCATATTGGCGAGAAACTCCGATTTGAGCCGCGCCGATTCGAGCGCGGCTTTACGCGCCTGCTCCAGTTCCCATTCAGCCCGCTTGCGTTCAATAGCCAGGGCGATCTGGTCTCCCACAGAGGAGAGAAACTCAAGGTCAAGTTGGCTATAAGCGCCCTCTTCCTCGTAGTGCTGCACGACCAGCACGCCGATGGTGCGCGCCGGCGTCCGCAGCGGCACGCCCAGCCAGGAAGCGGAATCGGACCCGCTCTGCTCGACTATGCCTTGCTCGTACATGTGACTTTTAAGTTCTTCCGTCAGCAGGAGGGGTCGGCCCGTGCGCAGCACGTAGCCGCTGAAGCCTGTGCCGATGGGGCGCGGCGGCGGGACGGGATCAACCTTATCTGCCCAAAACTCGAAATGTATCAAGTCAGTTGTCTGGTCGTGAAGCGCGACGAAGCAATTCTCTGCGTACAGGAGTTTACCGATTGAATGGCGGGCGAGGTTAAGCAATTCATCAAGATTAGTTGTGGTGATGACGCCCTTGACTATCTCAGAGATGACCTGGCGTTCCGCTTCCGCCCGCTTGCGCGCAGTGATGTCGCGGGCGATGCCTTGCACTCCGTTGGGCTTCCCGTCCTGGTAGGTCAGACGAGAGTTTACTTCAAGCGTCACTCTGTGGCCGTCTTTGGCAAAAATCTCCACCTCATAAGCGGCGGGCGCTGTCTCCCTGCCCTTCCACGCGGACCTCTTTTTAACCTCATTTAGATATTCCGGCGCGATGATCTGAGCGAGGTTCATCCCCAGAGATTCGTCGTGTGTGTAACCGGCGATCTTTTCGCACGCTTTGTTGACCGAGGTGTAATTACCTTCAAGATCGTGGGTGTAGATGATGTCGTGAGCGTTCTCAAACAGGTTGCGGTAGCTCTCTTCACTTTCGCGCAGCGCTTCTTCCATCTGCTTGCGCTCAAGGATTTCGCCCATCAATTCCTTGTTGGCTGCGGCCAGTTCTGACGTTCGCTTCTCGACCCGCTCTTCAAGTTCTTCGCGTGCCCGTTGGAGCGAGTCTTCGGCTCTCTGCTGATCGTCAATATCGGTGGCTGTGCCGAACCACTTGACGATTCGTCCCTGTTCATCGCGCACCGCTGACGCCCGCACGAGATGCCAGTGATACACCCCGTCCGACGCACGCCTGAAGCGGCTTTTGATCTCAAAGTCCTGGCCCGTCTGCGCGGCCCCGGTCCATCTCTGGAGGGAGTGATCGAGATCGTCGGGATGCAGGCTGGTCTGCCATCCCCACTCCTGGTTTTGCTCCTGCGTCAACCCCGTGTAGTTGAACCATTGCTGGTTGTAATAATCAACTTACCATCGGGATTCGCCGTCCACACGATCTGCGGCATGGCATCTGCTAACTGCCGGTAGCGCTGCTCGCTGGCCTCTTGACTGGCGCTCTGCACCGCCTTGCTCCACATATCGCGCTTGCTGTGCAGACAGGAGATGACCAGAAAAACATCTTCAAAGATCACCCACCCGGCGTGTTCGAGAGTTCGCCATCCGCTTGCTGCCAGCACGCCATAAACCGACTGGGGCCAGAACAGCCCGCGCAGGAAGTGATCTGCGGCAACTATTAATGTCGCCGGGACCAGCACGCGCCAGTCGCGGTAGAAAGCCAGGAAGGCCAGCGAGCCGAAGACATGGAAATGTGTTTCAATGCGCCCGCCGGTCAAATGGATCAGGAGCGACCCCATGAGCATCTGACTAACGGCGATGACATAACGGGTTGATGTTGCGCCGGATCGTTTCAACCCTAACACCATCGGGAAGATTGAGATCACGCCCCCCAGCAGCAGCGCTGCCCAGACGTGTGGATGGATCTGGCTCGACGCTCCCGCCCAGGTCTTCGGAGAGATCCAGCTGGCGACGGCAATAGCTGCCAGCCACTGGAGACCCATCAAACCAACAAACATTCGGTCGGTACGCTTGTAGATCAACTGCTGATGTTCGTGAAAAAGCCTTTGGGCAGTTTGCGCACTTGATTCGCGCGCCTGCAAGTCAGTTGCTATGGATTGCATGGCATGAATCCTTTGTTTCGTCGTTCGAGGCTTCTTCAAATAGTG
>JANOGZ010000874.1:0-1499 GCA_031406255.1 Pyrinomonadaceae bacterium
GATTCAAAACCTTCTGCGCCCAATCGGTTGGCAGCGGAGAAGCTGATTTTTGCCTGCCTGAAGCGGTCTGTTTTTTATTCTCTTGAGAAGCGGCAGCCTTTTTTGATTTTGCGGATTTCGCAGATTTTGCAGCAGACATGATTAAACTCTCCTCGGAATAGAAAGAAGTCTGGAGCGCCGCGGACGCTCCAGACTTCCCCGGTTCGGACTATCGTGAAACTATTTAGCCGCTTGTCTGGCCTGAGCGGAAGCGTTCGCGACGATCTCAGCACCTGCCGCAATAGCATCGTTAACCGGCTTCTTGACGCTCTCGCCAACAGAGTTGATTGTTTTTTCGCCCGTCTCGGCAAAAAGACTGATCCATCGACGATTTATTTTAGCCATGCTGTCAAAGTAGCTTCGGGCGACGTTGACGCCCGCTTCCTGAGCGTCTAAACCGACTTTGATAACATTCCGAAAATAGCTGTCAGCCAATTCTACTGTTTTAGCGGCGCCGTCAAAAACCACGTTCGCCGTTTCCTGTGATAGCTCCATCGCGCAATTAACGCTTTCAACCGTCTGTTCCGTCGCTTGTCCTGTTGCTTTCGTTCCTTTTTTCATTTCAGTAGCTCCTTTTAGATCATTGCCGTTGATGGTGTTTGGTTAGTCATGCGGTAATCGTTTTTCCGTCCAACGGGTCAGAGGATAAACTTTAGGGATTATTTTGTCAAGCATTATTTCGCATTTGCGAGATAAATTGTTATCTGTTGATATTAATGAACTTATTTAGCCACCTTTCGAGTTAGCTTCACTTTATCGACTAAATTCCTTGATTTTACCCCTAAATTGGTTCTTCGCCTTTGCGGTATAAACTTAATAGGATATAACTCAATGATTTATGGCGTTTTGTATGGACGCCTATGCTGCGTTTGTAGTATTCTGGAGATGCCATGCCGAGAAAAAAGAAAGAAGCTTCCGACCACATCGTCATCAAGCGCTACGGCAACCGTCGGCTGTACAACACGGAAACGCGCAGTTATGTGAATTACCAGGACCTGATCAAGCTGGCGCGCGCCGGTTATGATTTTCAGGTCATTGATTCCGGCACGAAGGAAGACGTCACCAAAGCGGTGTTGATTCAGCTCATTTTAGAAGAAGAGAAACATAAACATAACATTTTGCCGACGCCGTTTCTTTTTCAGCTGCTACGTTCAAATGAAGAATCGCTCCAGGATTTTTTCAAGAATCATCTGACGACGAGCCTCGCGGCATATATGAAAACCAAGGGTGAGTTCGATAAACGTTTCCGCAGTATGTTGGAAACGGCTATTGCAACACCTCAAACCCTGGAAAAACTGATTCCGGGAGCAGATCTGGTGCGCGGCTTTTTGACGGGCGACAAAAAGGACGAAGAAGAAAATAAAAGGTAAGCGGTCAGCCAGCAGTGGTCAGTGGTCAGCCGGTCATGTGTGGTGCCGATCTTTCATGGCGCGCGCTTCTTTATGTTAGCTGATGGCTGA
>JANOGZ010000921.1:0-5855 GCA_031406255.1 Pyrinomonadaceae bacterium
CGGCGCCGCACGCGCCCAATCAACGCCATAAAGCCAGCTCCCGCGCCGGCCGAAACAGAACGCCTTGCAGTGCTCCGCACCTTTTCTTTAAATCTCTGAGGTCATGCCCGAACTTCCCGAAGTCGAACTCGTCGCCCGCGCGCTTGACGGACTCGTCACCGGTCGTCGCATTCTCGCCGCGGAAATCCGTCGTCCGCGGCTGGTGCGTGATTCTTCGCCGACCGTCTTCGCCGAACAGTTGCGCGGCGGGCGCATCGAGCGCGTCGGGCGGCGCGGCAAACATATTCTGATCGAACTCGATCGCGCGCTCGTGCTGGTAGTGCATCTGCGTATGTCCGGCAGGTTTTTACTTCTGCCGCCGGAAGCGCCGCTCCCCAAATTTACGCACGCGATCTTTTATCTGGACGACGAGCGCCGGCTGGTCTTCTCCGACCAGCGCCATTTCGGAATGATGAAGGTCGTCGCGATGCCCGCCTTATTCGAGGCCAAAGAACTGCGCGCGCTCGCCCCCGAACCCTTCTCCGCCGAATTTACGCCGCGCTATCTCTCCGGCGCGCTGGCGCGCTCACGCCGCACGTTGAAAGAGACGCTGCTCGATCAGACGAAGGTCACCGGCCTCGGAAATATCTACGCGGCGGAGGCGCTGTTTCTGGCGCGCATCAATCCTTTCACGATCGCCGCCGAACTCTCCCGCCGACGTGTGCCCCGGCTCCACCGGGCCATTCTCGAAGTGTTCACGGAATCAATCAAGCAGGGTTCGACGCTCAATGTTGATCCGGAAAATATTGATGGCAGCTACTATGGCGGAGCCTATGAGGGGCGCTGGCGCGTCTATGATCGCGAGGGCGAAGCGTGCGGCGCGTGCGGCGCGCCGATCAGGCGGCGGTCGCACGGCGGTCGCTCGACCTACTTCTGCCCGCGCTGCCAGAAACGCTAGCGACCGCGCGCAGCACGCCGCTGCGTGCCGGCTGAGGGCTCCCGTAGCCACATCCGGCGTGCCCGTCTTTCCCGCCGGCGCAAGGCGTAATTGACCATCAGCAGGCTTGACAGACACCCGCCGAGGGGCGTATAAGCGCGATTGGACAAACGTGGTGAGTTAAGGCGACTTGCGGCCACGTAAAATAACCCGCTAAACAGCTCGGCGCTTCGTCGCCATGCAACCTTCGGCTCTACTGAAGAGAAGTCCCGCGTTGTTTAGCGCGGGCTTTTTCATTTTCCGGTCGATGTTATGTGGCGCGCCCGCGGAGGATCGGAAAACCGAGGTGGCGCATTGTTTAGGACGTAGCGATCCGCATGGAAAACTTTAAACATATTCTTGAGAGTGACCACATCACCGTTTTCGACGGCGCGATGGGAACGATGCTCTACACCAAGGGCGTCTATATCAACCGTTCCTACGATGAGCTGAACCTGATCAATCCGGACCTCGTCCGCGAAGTTCATGAGGAATACGTGCGGGCCGGCGCCGAAATCATCGAGACCAACTCTTTCGGCGCGACGGCTCACAATCTACAGCAGTACGGACTGGAAGGAAGCCTGCGTTTAATCAATATCGCCGCCGCACGCATCGCGCGCGAAGCCGCCGCTGGAAGATGCTATGTGGCGGGAGCGGTCGGGCCGCTGGGTTTGCGCATCGAGCCCTACGGCCCGACCTCTTTCGATGAAGCGAAAGATATGTTTAAGGATCAGATCAGCGCGCTGCTCGAAGGCGGCGTCGATCTGCTCGTGCTCGAGACCTTTTCCGATATCTCGGAGATGCGTCAGGCGATCCGCGCCGTGCGCGAATTGTGCGACCTGCCGATCGTCGCGCAAATGACCATCCTGCCCGATGGCAATACTTCTTTCGGGACCACACCCGAGGTTTTTACCGCGCGGCTCGACGAATGGGGCGCTGACGTTATCGGACTCAACTGCGGGGTCGGGCCGGCGATCGTCCTGTCGGGCATCGAAAAGATGCGCGCCGTCACCCACAAGAAGTTGGCGGCGCAGCCGAATGCCGGACTTCCGCGTGATGTGCAGGGGCGGCAGTTTTACATGTGCTCGCCCGAGTATATGGCGAAATTCGCGAAGCGGCTGATTCAGGCGGGCGTCAAATTTATCGGCGGGTGCTGCGGGACGACGCCCGCCCACATCAAGATCATTTCCGACGCCGTGCGCGCCGTCTCCCCACGCTTGCAGCACGGGGACGCGCCGGCCCGGACGCGTCCCGCGCGCATCGAAGAATTGACGCCGGCCGATATCCGCGTCGTGCCGCCGGCCGAGCGCTCGAACTGGGCGCGCCGGATTATCAACGGAGAATTCGTGACGACGGTCGAAGTGCTTCCGCCGAAGGGATGCGACGCCGCGAAGACGCTCGAGAGCATTCGTCTCTTGAAAGAAGCGGGCGTCAACGCCGTCAATATTCCGGACGGCCCGCGCGCGCAGACGCGCATGAGCGCGCAGGCGACCGCGTTGCTCGTCGAGCGCGAGATCGGGCTCGAGTCGGTTCTCCATTACTGCTGTCGTGACCGGAATCTTCTGGGAATGATGTCGGATCTGCTCGGCGCGGCGGCGCTCGGCCTGCGCAATCTGTTGTTGATCACCGGCGACCCGCCAAAGATGGGGCCGTATCCGGACGCGACGGCCGTTTTCGACATCGATTCGATCGGCCTGACGAACATGGTCAACAAACTCAATCACGGCCTCGACCTCGGGAATAATCCGATCGGCTGCCCGACCGCCTTTTGCATCGGGGTCGGCGTAAATCCAGGCGCGATCAATCTCGATGAAGAGATCAAGCGCTTCGAGTATAAGGTCGAGGCCGGCGCCGAGTTTGCGATCACGCAACCGGTCTTCGACTCCGCGCAGCTGCGCTCGTTTCTGCACCGCATCGAGCATGTGCGTATTCCGATCGTCGCCGGCATCTGGCCGCTCGTCTCCTACCGTAACGCCGAGTTTCTCCATAACGAAGTGCCCGGCGTGCGCGTCACGCCTTCAATTATGGAGCGGATGCACATCGCTTCCGAGCGCGGCAAGGAAGTGGCGCGTGACGAAGGATTGAAGATCGCGCGCGAGTTGCTGCTCGACGTGCGCGAGCACGTCCAGGGCGTGCAGGTCTCGGCCCCTTTTAATAATGTGCGCTACGCGCTCGAAGTGTTCGGCGAGCTCGAAGAGTTCGGCGCGCTCAGGGGAGCCAACGCTGCGGCCGGCGATTAAGCGAGATGATCAGCGCTCTTAAATTCAGCGCCGACATTTTCGCTTGCCTTCAGCGGCAAAAGTTGTAGAATAGCGCCCGCTTAATTTTTGTCTTTGATGCGTGTCCTCAATCCGCACCGCGCATCCCGGCTCAAACTTTTACCCGTGTCCGCATCTCGGTGATGATTCGAGCACCTGCTGTGCCGATCAGCGGCTGTGCGCTCATAATACTGTGTTTTCGTCATGACAGCGCCTGATCCCCCGCCGATCAGGTTCTGAGAAAACGGAGCAAGCGCCTTGACCTCACATCTCAGGCTCTCTGCTGCGATGCTCACCCTCACGTTTGTGCTGGGCGCTCCGGGCGCGACGATGACGCGCCGCGCCGCGCAAACGGAAGCCGCACTGCGTCGCGTTACACACACTTCGGAAGCGAGCCTCAATCTTAATCCGTCTGTCAGCGGCGACGGGCACCGGCTCGCGTTTGAGTCAACCGAAGACATCGCGGCCGTTGGCGGCACCGGCCATTTTCGTCCGATCCGCGTTGATATCAGCGGCGACGCTTTCTCCTTCACGCAGCTCGGGCCGTCATCATCACGCGCGCCCGCGCCGGCCATCTCACAGGATGGCTCGCACATCGCCTTCGCCAGTAAAGACGATCCCCTCGGCACAAATCCGGATGGTAATTCCGAGATTTTTCTCTTTGACGGCGCGCACTTGCGGCAGATCACGGATACCTCTCCGGATAATCACGCCGCGCGCGTGCGTGACGGTAATTTCCAACCCTCAATAGCGGATGATGCCCGGATCATCGCCTTCGCTTCCAATCGCAATCTCACCGGCGCGAACGCCGACGCCAATCGCGAAATCTTTACGTACAACACCGCGACGCAGAGCTTCGCACAGTTGACCCACACGATCGGCGCCGCGGGCGCGAGCGACGCGAAAATAAGCGGCGACGCGACGCGCCTCGCATTCCTGAGCGACGGCCCGGCGGACGCGCCCGCACAGCGCGAGCTTGTTTTCTGTGACCTCCAGACGAACGCTTCGCGTGTGGTTGCGAGCGGAGTGGATAAACTCGCACTGGCCTACGGCCGCGCCATCAGCGATGATGGCACGCGGCTCGTCTACGCGGCCGAGACGGCGAGCAACGCCAGTCAGGTTTTCCTCTTCGATTCCCGCCGTAACCTGACACGCCAGATAACCGCGCTCGGCCCGCGCGCCTCTGATGTGGCGCTTCACCCGACCATCAGCGGCGACGGAACACGCATCGCTTTCGCCACGCGCCGCAGCGTCACGGGTGGCAATCCCGATGGTAGCATCGAGCTTTATCTCTATGACATTCCGACAAACCGGTTCACGCGCCTCACCAATGCGCCGGCGGCGGCCGCCGCCGAAGTCGTTGCATCCCTGAACGACACGGGCAGCCTCGTCGCCTTCAGCTTTCCGCGCGTTCTCTCGGAGGCCGTTTCGGCGAGCGATCTCGCCAACAACTCCGAGATATATCTCGCCACGGTCGCCCCGCGTCCGGCCTTCTCGACCGACCTGAAAGTCTTGAGCCAGGCGACCTCCGGTAAAGAGCCCTCAACAGTGAAAGCCGTTGCGCCGGACTCGATCGCCGTCGCGCTGGGCAACAACCTCGCGCTCACCACACGCGAGGCCGCGCGTCAACCGAATGGAAGCTTTCCTTCAACTCTCGATGGGACGACCGTTACTGTCAACAATCGCCCCGCGCAGATATTTTACGTCTCGCCGACGCAGATCAATTTTCATATCCCGCCGGAAACCGAGCTGGGATCGGCGGAGATCATCGTGCGTAATCCTGACGGCTTCGAGACGCGGGGCACGGTGAGAGTCCTCTCGGCCGCGCCCGGCGTCTTCACAGAAAGCGGCGACGGAAGGGGCCCGGCCCTCGCGCTCGATGCGGCGACGCTCACGACCGCGCCCTTTGATGTCACGGATGCGGAGGGCCATCCGCGCCGGCTCATCATTTTCTCTACCGGGGTGCGCGGGACGCCCCTTGCGGAGTTGACGGCGACGATTGATGGCCGTCCGGTCAAAATCGAGGCGCTCGTATCATCACCGGATTTCCCCGGCCTCGATCAAATTCATCTCGTTCTGCCTCCGACCTTACGCGGAGCGGGAAACGTCGCGCTCATCATCCGCGCCGGTGACCGCGCCAGTAATCGGACGACCATGACGATCACCGGCGGGGGCCGCGCGCCGCGCGCCGCGACCCTCACGCTGTCGCCCGCTTCGGCCTCCGTGCCGGTTGATGGGACGCTCCGTTTCGTGGCGACCCTGCGCGATGGCAGCGACACAGAAATCAAAGACCAGGCCGTCATCTTCAGCTCAAGCGATGAGAATGTTGTGGTGGTCGATGAAAACGGCCTGGCGCGCGGCGTGCAAGTCGGCCTCGCGGGGAATTAAACCGCGGGCGGGGGGGTCTGAGCGAAGTTCAGATCAAAGGTGAAAAAGGCTTTGTGATTCTGCAATCGCTTGGCACCGAAGCCGTGCTCACCGTGCTGGCCCGCGAGGGCGCCAAGATGGGCTTGGTGTTGCTGGATATGCGCCGGGCCGCTGAAGATTTGGCGAAGCTCGTTTAAGCCTAACCATCACCGACGGCCCTATCCGGGAGACTTTCCGTGCAACCAATTCCCAAGAGCGGGTTTAATTACCCCAAC
>JANOGZ010001052.1:0-1322 GCA_031406255.1 Pyrinomonadaceae bacterium
GGCTTCGAGCAAAGAAAAGTTGTCGCGCTCCGGGGCAGCCCTATAGCTATCGGATGCGCGTCCCAGTGCGTTCAGATAGTCTTGAAAAGTCAGGATATTGAGACGCATCCCAACGCGCAGCGCCTGGTAGAGAGTAAAGCCTTCGTAAAACCAATCATAATCTCCGTCCAGCGGCAGGCCGTTTGGCACCCACAGGTGAAACAATTCGTGCACCAGTGAGATGCCCAGATGTGCTAATCCCGCGTTCTTCGAAGGGGCGCGCCCTGAGAGGAAGACGATCGTTTTGCCGCGCGCTTCGGCGCTCCACTGCCGGGCACCGGCCGGACGGGGAAAGGGCATCAGCATGACCAGCGAACGTCCCGGCAGCACGCCGCCGACGGTTTTCTCATGTTCTCTGAGAATTTCTGTGATTGTTTTCGCGGCGTCTTCGTCCGTGAAAGACCACTCGCCCGTCGCGGCAAATACAAAATCCTTAGCGCCGGTACGCAGGCGATGCGCGCGCAAGTTTCGTCCGATGAAGAATACCGCCTGCTCAGCAGTCGACGCTTTTAAGCTGCCGTCGCCGTCTTTCGTCTCGACCGAAGCGGTATCCCAGCCAGCCGGCAGGGTCAAATGAACTTTTGCGCTGGTTAGAGGGAGAGGCAAGAGATCGCCGAGCATCAACATCCCGTGCTCAGGGGCGAGCCATGAGACGTGTGCGGCTTCGGCCGACGCAAGCGGCGGATCAAGTTTAACCTCATAGCGAAACCGCAGCGCGGGGCGCGCCGCCGCAAACTCTCCCGGCGCGAGTTTGCGAACCGAAACGTTTTCGCCATCAGCAGCAGCCAGCGTCAGGCGCTCGATCCTCTCCCCGTAGCCGTCCACTCCGGCATAGCTATTGCGAAAAGACCATACCGTTGTGCCGCTCAGACGTTCGCCCTCGACGCTGATGCGCGGCGGAGAGAGCGAGGTGACGACGATGCGGACATTCTGGTCCTGCGCCTGTGCGGCGTGCGCTGAGGCACAGATCAAGATGAGAAGCAGCCAACAAATGCCGCTCACGCGATGCGATTGTTTCTTTTGTTGCGCGCCACGGTTGCCGGATTGGTCGTCGCAATACCTGTTATAGATCACGTAGGGAGTTCCAGTGGGCTTATCACATCCATCCGCTAACCGTTTCAGGGTTTGAAGTATACCACGACCTCAGGAACGTAATTCCGGCATCTCCTCAGCTTAACCACGCACAGAGCAATGCGTGGGCGAGGCATCTGTCGTGGGCCGGAAAGAGAAGAAAGAGAACCGGACACGGAAATAGCGGCGGATGCGCCAGGATAGTCCTGGCG
>JANOGZ010001068.1:0-7712 GCA_031406255.1 Pyrinomonadaceae bacterium
CCTGACCCCGATTAGAAGAAACGTCCGAATAAATACAGAAGCAGGCTGAGCACCAGTGATAGAAGCAGCATCGAGGTGAGCGGGACATATACTCGCATGCCTTTGCCGTTGTACCTGATGTCACCCGGCAGACGCCCGAACCCCGATCGCCGCCCTGAGAAAACCAGCACCCCGATCAGGAGCAAACCGATCACCGTAGCAGTCACCAGCATCCCAACTGATCCAGCGTTCATCGTTTCCCCTCCATCATCTACGTCAGTTATCTTCCACGGCGCCTTAACAGCAGTAGCGGCGCGGACACGTAACCCCCTTCCGGTTTCCTTGAGATCAGGTAACGATCTTCATTTGCCCGTCCGGGATTGTGTTGTGAGACTATGTAATCCTTCAGGCTTACGATTTCTGTACTGTAGCGTACAAAGCGCACAGGGGATATAGTTTCAAGCGCGCCGGGCCGCTCGGTCGGGGTGAGCATGGTCGGAAACTTCTCCACAGGTTCCGTCTATACCGCATTCAACGGCGGTCTGTACCGATTTCAATTCTCAGGAGGATGGCGGAAGCACTCATAATTACAGAAGTGTAGCATCCAGGAAGAAAAACACCCCTTGAGAGGCTCTCCCGACATTGGCCAAAACAAGCCTTTTTTCTATTCATACTATAATTGAGAACCGCTCTTACCGGCCTTTGCCATGCATTCGATCACGATTTCTACCTGATACTCGAGACGCTCTGCGCTTGCGATTTCTCTTCAGGAGCTGGTCTGAATATATCCCGGTACTAAAGCAAGGGAGGGATTCAATTTTGTGTTGCCGTATGTGCGCAAGCGGACAGACGCACGAAGGAATTTCTTAGAATATGTCCGCATCAACGAAGTGACTGCTCAAGAGTAGTTCATATCGTTTCCTGTGAAGAGGGGTTGTATAAATTTATACAACCCCCTCTTGCTGTCTGATTACGCTATCCGTACTCACAGGATTTAGATATGCCGGTGGGGATGTAGATGATCAGGCGGCGCGAGGAGTAAAGGGCAGGGGGCGGAATGTTCACCCGAATAACTCAGGCCGCTCAGGAACAAAGATGCTCTTGCGGAGAAGTGGCACGTCTTTCGCCAGGATGAGGTTGCTTCAATTAATTCGCATGAAAATCGCACACAAATCAACGACTGGACGAGTAGTCGGGGCGAACATAGCTATCGCTGGATGTACTTCCAGTTCAAAGCAAACTAAAGGTACAGGTTGAGAAAACTTTAAACTGACACAGGAGGAATTCAATGCGTCGAACTTTAGCTCTTTTGGTGACACTTGCTGTTACTGGTTCCCTGGCAGGTTGCGGAGGGGGCGAGGGAAACTCGAACACCAATGCTAATGCCAACGGCAACACGGCCCGTTCCAACACGAATAGCAACGCGACCACGAGCGGCAGCCCGGCCAGGGAAGGAGTGATCGAGACAAACTCCAATATGCCTGCCAACACAAACGGTAACACCGTGTCGTCAAACACAGCAGTTGTCACCAACAATAATGGCAACACAAATACCTCGGGCGTCTCCACCACGAATAGCAACGCTCACAATGGGAACAGCGCCGGTGGAAATAGAAATAGCAATACCAGACCTTAATCGCCAGTTATGGGGCCATCGAAACCATAGCTGCAAGATCGGCTGAAGGGCGGGAGAGCCGCGGCTCTCCCGCCCTTCAACTTGCACACCGTGCCGCCGACACTCATCACATGCTCATGTGAATCATCGCAAGCGTTGTTTCGATGCGAGCGATGTCAACCGGATTATTTCTTATCCGCGGATGTTTGGGCGGTGATAGTGGTCCTTCGGGTATCGGCGGGCGGCCTGATTGCGAAAAGCGGCCCGACTATTGATATTCGGCCCACATGAGTACGCACCCGGGTGTGACACTCTCTAACCGACGCCATCCGATGCCTGACAAGATGCTTTAGCGAAGGCGTGCATCGAACGCGCCGCGCGGAAGGCTGTTTTCATCGCTTCCCGGCAGTTTAAAAATCGCCTTGCCATCTCATTATTTGACAGGGCGCGCCCCGGCGCGCGATGATAGCGGCAAATCAAAAACGTCCCGCTCGAAGAGGCCCTCCCCTAAACCTCAAACAGGTGGACAGAGGAGATTTGTCGTTGGTCCGGGTCTTGGCTGGCTGATACTTATATAAGGAGACCGGCGGCGCCGCCCCGGCCCTTTATCTGCGATATTCTTTGCGGGTTTTTTTATGAAGCTGTGCCCTAGCTGTCAACAATGCTACGAAGATAACTTTACACGCTGTACCGACGATCAGGCCGTGCTCCTCCCCTCACGTCCGGGAACGCGCCTGGTCGCGCACAAATACAGCCTTGATCGGCTCTTGAGCCTGAGCGATAGCGACACTGAGGCGAGCTATGTCGGCACACATCTCGAAACCGAACGTCCCGTCTCTATCACACTGCTGCTGCCTCCGCCTGCGGCCGACGCTGAAACAAGCAAACACCTGCGGCGCGAGGCGCACGCCGTCGCGCACCTCAACACACGTATTGACCACCAGCACGTCGCAAAGACCTACGACTATGGCCTGCTGACCGACGGCACTCCTTACATCGTCACGGAGCTGGTCCCCGGGCAATCTCTGCGCGCATATCTGAAGAGCGTCGGGCATGTGCCGCTGGCGGCGGCCGTGCGCATTTCGCGCCAGGTGGCGGACGGGCTCGGCGCGGCTCATAACTGCGGGGTGGTGCATCGCGCTCTCGAACCATCGAATATCATACTCGGGCGCGATTATTACGGGCGGCTGGAAGCGAAGATCATCAACTTCGGTTTCGCGAAACTCGGCGAGTCGCCGGCGCCAGCGCACGGTGGCGGCAATGGTAACAAAGCCGAGATGTGCGCCGCGACCGCGACGTTGAGCGCGTGGTCTCCCTATCGTGCGCCCGAGCAGTATGCGGGACACAATGCAGACCAACGCTCGGATTTCTACAGCTTGGGAGTGATGCTGTATGAGATGCTGAACGGATGCTTGTCTGGTCCGGCCTCTGAGGTTAACACCAGTGAGAATGGCGCAACCGGGCTTGGAGCGGGAGCGGAGTGGCCGGAACTGAACGGGCTGAATACAGATGTCCCGGAAAGCCTGATTCGTTTGATACGACAGTTGGTGCAGCGCAAGGCAGCGGCGCGACCATCGAGCGCTGTGGAGATAGCTCGCCAGTTGCGCCAGGTCGAGCAGGCGATGGGACAGCCGCGCGCGGTGGCGCCCTACGAGTCTGATGCCCCGGTGCGTCCGACGGTCGCTCCCCCGGCGGTCGTTAAGGCGCAGGTGTTCTCGGTCGGTGACGCCGCGGCCAGTCCGCCGCCTGCCGTGATTGCTGCCGGCGGAAGCCGCTCTCCGGAAGAAACGTGCGAACTCCCGCCGCGCACCGAAACCAGCCGCGGCGAAGCAGCGGTTGTGGCGAAGGAGATACAGGTAGGGAAGGAAACGGCGGCGCTCTCGAGCGCTGCCGGCAGTAACAGCGGTGGCGGCAATAATAATGGCGGGCGCCGAAAGATAAAAAGCGTGATAGACGAGATACCACCGGCGAGATACGTCGAGGACGGCACGCCGGTCGGCGCAGATGATCTGGGGGTCGAGGATCAAATGTTCGCACCCGCGACCACCCGGCCGCCGCAAATCGTCGCGAGACCGATCGGTAGAGCTCACCAGCGGGTGCACGCGTCGGCGATTGTGGGCATCGTGCTCGCGCTCACGATCGGCAGCGGCGTGTGGCTCGCGCTGCGCGGCGTGTCGGCGCTCCCGCGTGCGCTGCGATCAGACCCCGCTGATTCTTTGCCAGAAAATACGCGCCGGATAGAAGGAACGACCGCCGCAACTGGTAAGGACGGCAACTCGCACGCGGCGAGCGGCGGCGGGTTGGAGAGAGGAGCGGGGGCTGAACCGGCTACCGCAGCCGCGAAAGCGCTTGAAGAGAGCGAGACGATGCCGGAGGCAAAGACTGAAGCGGACCCATCGCGGGCGACGCGTGAGCAGAAGGATGATAGCGTGCCGAAAGGTAGTGCCGATGCCAATCCGAAAACTCCTGACGCAAAGGAAACGGCCGCCGTCCCGCCGCTCAAACAGCGTTCTGACGCGCCGTCTTCATCTCAGATGGCCACAGTGAAGTCACCGCCCGGTCGAAAATCGCCCGGCAAGTGTTCGATCTCGACGAGCGAAAGCGCATTGACGATAAGCAGCAATGGCGGCTCAAGCACGATCGCCGTCGGACTCGACGGCTGGAGTGGCCCCGCACAGGTTTCTGCGACGACGGCCAGCTGGTCCGACATCGTTGTGTTTTCAGACCCGCAAGCTCGGCAGAGCGATGGTCCCGTAAAGTATTCGGTTGTTTCCGTGAGCAAGAAAGCGGGGCCTTACAACGTCATCTTCAGATCGCCGTGCGGATCAAAGACCATCCCGATAACAGTAAAATGAAATGGCGCCGTTGATCAGGTCGTGCCGCGCGGGCGGTTGCGCCCTGCTTCATCGACGCAAAAAAGAGGCGACATGCGTCGCCTCTTTTTCGTGCGCTCTCCTGTGCCGCAACGCGACTCGCGTTTTTCGGGTGCCGCGGAAAGCGTTGGTGATGCTGCGGCGGTACTCCTCTACGGACGGCGCCGCCGTGTGTTCTCGCGTATCGTTGGCATGCGGTCTAAGCTCGGTCGCGGTTTGGGCGGTGTCGCGCCGGACGGTACGATCCAGAGTTCGATCGTCAGCGCTTCCTGATACCCACCGTCAAGCGTCACGATGCGGGAAGGATCTATGCCGCGCTCGTTGACCAGATAATTTCTGGCCCGGCCGGCGCGCAAACGTCCCTCGTCTTCACGCCCGCGCCGGTCTGCATAGGCGATGATATATCCGAGCGACGTGGGCTCGTTTTGTAATTGAAGGACAAAATTGTCGAGACGCGCTTTCTCATCGTTGAAGCGAACGTTGCCGTATTCATCGAAGCGGCGCGGATTGACGGGCGCGGGCACTTGCGCGGTACAGGTCGCCGCGCAGTTGAGTTCGTAGCCGAGCACTTCGACCGACGCACGGATGGCCTGACCTCCGAGGCCGGCCGTATCAACAGTGATTGAAGGCGTGCCCTGACCGCTGGTGATCGTGCCCGTTGAAACCGTCCATCTGTATGTCGGGGTCACGTTCGGGGTGCCGCCGCTGATATCTGCGCGGAAGGTGACGGGCGAACCGAGATTGACGACGTCCGGACAATAAATCGCCACGTTCGGACAGAAAGGTCTCGGCGGCGGACACTCGTTGATGATGACTTTTGTAGAAGCGAAGGCGACGCATCCGGCCCCGCCGCCATTATCTACCTCGACGTTCGCCGTGTAGATACCAGGCGGCAAGCCCGAGAGATCCCACGTCGGGTTTGCTCCGCCGCCGACGATGCGGCCGCTGCTCGACGTCCACGTGTAGCGCAGCGGAAGCCCGTTCGGGTCACTCGCATTCGCTCTGAGTTGAACCTCCGGCGCGCGGCTGGCAAGCACCGCATCTGTCGGGCACAGAGTCACGACCTCGGCGCTCGACTCCAGCGACACGACCGGCGGTCGAATCTCTGCCGGCACGCTTTTTCGTCTTTGTTGAGCTGCCTCCGCTGAAATGCAAGAAAATCCAGCGAGGGCGAGCAACAATAATAGAACACCCGGAACGGCGTAGGTACGCTCTCGTGAAACCATTTGCTGCCTCCTAGTTTTTTCTTTATCAAATGATCAATGGGCAGGTTAATCCAAATAGTTAGCGGCAGCAACCGATTTCTTCTGTTTTTCAATGATCGACACCCGGATGCACCGGGAGAAGCGTCCGTGTTGAGGGCGACACATCCGAGAAGAACCGCCAGGCGCCGCCCCGACGATCCTTCCATGATTAAAGTGGCATTGCTTTCGGCCGGGGCGCGGCCGGGGCTTCTTTCGGCGGGTCGTTCTCAGGACCTCCCGCGCTGTGGACCGACGATTTCCCGGCCAGTTCTTAACGCGCTGACGGTTGCGGGCCCCTTAATTTTTCGATCTCCGGTTGGATGATCCGTTGGTAACAATCAGGGCAGATGCCGTGGCTAAACTGCGTCTGCGTATGTTCGGTGATATAGCGGTCAACGCTCTGCCAGTAGTTGTGGTCGTCACGGATAGATTTGCAGTAGGAACAGATCGGAAGAAGCTCTTGCAATTGCTTGACGCTGGCGAGTGCATCTTCAAGCTGGTGGACGCGCTCCGCCAGTTTTCGCTGAAGGTTGAGCATGCGCTCCCCGACGCGCAAGCGCGCGCGCAACTCGCCATGGTCGTAAGGCTTGATCAAGTAGTCATCGGCCCCGGACTCAAATCCATAGATGACATTATCCCGGCTGCTGTTCGCCGTCAGGAGGATGATATAGGGAGGCGCGGCGCTGCCTTCACGGCGCACCCGGCGGCAAATCTCGACGCCATCCATGCCGGGCATCATCCAGTCGAGGATGGCTAGAGAAGGGGCCTCGGCGCTTTGCAGCGCCTCCCAGGCCGCGGTCCCATCCGTCGTCGCACACACCTCATAACCCCATTTTTTCAGCGTCTCTTCGAGCAAACGGCGAGAAACCGAGTCGTCTTCTGCAATCAGTATTTTCATGGTGTAAAAAACTTTATCTTTCGCGTAAGTAAAGCCACGGAGAATGGCATAATGCCGCAGGGGTAGGCATTATGCTGGTGCATAGTGCACCAGCATCGGAAAGTTGCAGCATAAAAGTGCTGCCCGTAGTTACCCTAGCATGCACCGTGCCAGAAGGATGATGAAGGCTGAGCGGTGTGGGGGCACGAACCCTGTTCGGGGACTCAAGAGGAAGGTGAAATCGGAATTTACGAATATCGTGTGGCGGGGGCCAACAACCCGCCGGATCTCTATGATGGCCCGAAAGATTAAGGCTTGAAGGTTTTTCGCCGCTCTTCCTTCTGTTCCTTCTCCTGACGTCGTTTTGCTTCTTCAAGAGCTTTCCGATTCTTCTGCCGTGCCAGCTGGCGCTGCTTGATGATCTGCTCTGTCCCGCTCACTTCGAGCGAGATGAACGTCTCTAGGCCGGCACCCGCCGTCGCGCGGAAGCCCATGCACTGGATGCTTTGTTTCCATGTATCGAATGTTTGCCAGGGGCCGGGAAGACCGAGCGGCCTGGAGATAACTGATACAAACTCATCCGTGCTTTCCCATGAGAGCGAGTTGTCATAGACCACCAGGATCGAGGTCAGGCGACCGTCCAGGAAGGAGAGCGACACCCTTGAAACACCCTCGAAATCCGCTTTGTTAGACGTTAGGTTGGGGCTGCTGGTGTAGATCACGCCTCTGGCAAGGCCGAATTCGTCGGCCTCGGGTATCTCGATGCTCGGGACGCGAATGATCACTTCGTCGGCGCTCATGCCGAGGCGAAAACCACGCAGTTGCGGCGCTTGCGACAGATTCAAAAGGCACTGGTTTTCCTGTGCCTGAGCGTGCGCGCCGTATGCGAAGAGAGCGCCGACAACGAGCGCGGCTCTCATCAAGTGCTTCATGTAACTTGTTCTCCAAACCGAATTGGCAATACTGCGCCTTACGATGTCAGCCGGATGGCGCTGGTTCGCCGCCGCTGAATTCTCTTCGCGCATAAATCCGGTCAATCTACTTCATATTTAGATTCACTGACGATGAGACTACCCGGTATTATAAGCACACTATTCAGCAGTTCGGCTACAAAAAGTGGCTGG
>JANOGZ010001103.1:0-2369 GCA_031406255.1 Pyrinomonadaceae bacterium
TACATCTTCGAGCGAATCTTTTCGGCCATTACTTCTAGCGCGCTTCGTTCCGCCCGCGCATGGTTCCAGGCAAAACGGATCTCGTCGCCCCAAATGCGCGGAACGAGGTGAAGATGAAAATGAAAGACCTCCTGCTGCCCCGCACGACCATTCGATTGCACCAGATTTAGCCCATCACAGCCCGAAGCATCGCGGATCGCGCGTGCGACGCGGACGGTCGTCTGAAAAATAGCGGCCGCCAGATCATCTGTCAGATCATACACAGTTTCGATATGAACGCGTGGAATGACCAACACCTTGTAAGATTGGGTTGATCCAGGCTCATGATAGCGAAGACCTCTCCGCCATCATAGACGAAGCTGGCCGGAGCTTGTCGCGAAGAAATCTCACACAGGATACAATTCATCGATAAAACTCTCGGAACTGTAAAACCGGTCGCCGAAGGGAGCGCGAAAAAAGCAACACCTCGAAACGCCGTATAACTTTCATATAGCGTCCCCTGATATGGCAAGTTCTTCGCCGATCCCAATCCCGCTTAATCACCGCGTAAATCTCTCTCCAGGCACGGATTGGCTACAAACCCGGGTCGTCCGGGGGCGGTGGCGAACCGAAAGTGGCGATTTCGGGTTTCGCCGAAGGGGCTTGCGTGACGGTGTGGTATTCACACATCCGGCCAGCCGTGCTAAACTTAGCGCCTCTCAAGGGTCTCGCTCGGCAGGGCTGCTCGCGTCCATCGCCCGTCAAGGGCGTTTGCGGAGAAGGAGCCGGGCACTACGTTCGACAAAAAATTTACACTGACACGAATCTCCAAATGAAAGCCTGCCCCAAATGCAACAAAACCTTCGAAGACGCTGTGGGCTTTTGCCCCAACGACGGAGAAGTGTTGACAGAATCGATTCAAGAGATGGTCGGGCAAGTGCTCGACGGACAGTATGAGGTCGAGAGCTTCATCGCCCAGGGCGGTATGGGTGCGGTCTATCGCGCGCGCCACATCCTGCTCGGCGACCGCGTGGTGATCAAGACCCTTCGCGCCGAAATGCGTAACAATTCCGAATGGTTACGGCGATTTCAGCGAGAGGGACGCGCGGCGCGCCGTTTCCGCCATCCGAACGCTGTTACCGTTTATGATCTCCGGACGGCCGCCGATGGGATGATCTACATGGTGATGGAGTTCGTCGAGGGGCACACGCTCGATGCGGAGTTGAAGAAACTCGGGCGGTTCACCCCGATGGAAGCCCTGTCCGTGCTCGAACCGATCGCCAGCGTACTCGACGCGGCACACGCGCAGGGCGTCGTCCACCGCGATTTGAAGCCGGAAAACGTCATGATCGGCAAGGCGGAAAACGGCAAGACGATCATCAAATTGCTCGACCTCGGAATCGCGAAGATGACCGGCTCGCCCGACGCGCCCGCTGGCGAAGGAACGTCTCTGACGGTCGCCGGACAGATTCTCGGCACGCCCTATTACATGTCGCCGGAACAGTGGGGCGAGGTCCCACGCGATGGAAGTCCGGAGGTTGACGGGCGCACCGACGTCTACAGTCTGGGAGTAATATTCTTCGAGTTGATCTCGGGCCGCAAGCCGATCGGCGGACGCACTCTCGCCGAACTGCGAAACGAGCACGTATCGGCCCAGTTACCGGAACTGCATACGGTTACACCGGACGTGCCCGAAAGCTTCGGTCGCGCCGTAGCACACGCAATGGCGAAGGACCGCAACGACCGGCCCGCGACCGCCGGAGAGTTACTCAACGAAGCGCGTGCGGCGCTCGGACTGCCTCCGATGAACCCCAACGCGCCGTCCACGACCGGGCCGCTGCGCCCGGACGCGGCGGTTGAGGTCGGAACCATCGTCACGAGCGACTTGCACCCCCTGCCGACTCCGGCGCCATCAGGCGGTTCGGCGGAGCCGGTGGGCGCGCGGGCCACCAGCCCGCTCGTCGGCGGTGACGGTGGCGCGCCGCGGGAGACGGTCGCCGTTCAGCAGCCACCTCAGCCAAGCCCTTCTCTGCAGACGAATGCAAACGTCGCGGCGGCGCCGGATGTCTATACCACGCAGGCGGCAAGTGCGCCCGCCGCGGCGGCGCAAGCGCCGCGCCGCTCGCCCGTTCCTATAATAGCCATCGCCGCACTGCTACTGGTTGGCGTGATCGGGGCCATCTTATACGCCTCAGGCTTGATCGGCGGCGGGCCACCACCACCAGACCCCGCGACGAAGTCGAATAGCGGGGCGACGACCGCAGCAGCCACCACGGAAGCGATGCGCTACTGGATCGAGGCTTTTGAAGACCCGAAGGCTAAAGAGGGAACACGCGTCGCAGACGAAGCGATAACGCTTCCGTCGAGCATAGCCTACAAGGTTCATTTCA
>JANOGZ010001120.1:0-1023 GCA_031406255.1 Pyrinomonadaceae bacterium
CGACGAGCGATGTTTACTGCGCGATGAGCTTGCCGCGGTACATGTTCATTCCGCAGGTGAACTCGTACTCGCCCGGCTTTTCCGGCACGATCTCGATCGGCACGGTCTTGTCCTGTGGCAGGTGCGCGCGCTTGCCGAAACCGGGGATGACGACCTCCTCACCGCAGGTGGACGCCTCGCGGCGCGTGAAGTTCAGCCTCACGGGTTGCCCCGCCTTGACCACGATCGAAGCGGGTTGATACCCGCCCTTCACGGTGACGTCAATTTCCTGCACGCCTTTCTCCTTCACCTGGGCGGTGACCGTTTCACCTTTCCACAGCCAGAAGTACCAGACGATCCATGCGATGACCGCCAGTCCCGCAGTGGTGACGATTATCTCCGTCGTATTCATGCCCTTACCTCCTCGATCTTTTTCGGCTCGAAGAACCGCAGCCTGTTAGCGTTAGTCACTACCGTGATGCTCGAAGCAGCCATCGCCGCGCCCGCGATGATCGGCGAAAGCAGCATGCCGAAGACCGGGTAAAGAACCCCGGCGGCGACGGGGATGCTGAGCACGTTATAGATGAATGCTCCGAACAAGTTCTGCTTGATGTTCGAGAGGGTCGCCCGTGAGACCTCGATGGCGGTGACAACGCCTCGAAGGCTTCCGCCGACGAGCGTGATGTCAGCAGCTTCGATAGCCACGTCGGTACCCGTGCCGATGGCAAATCCGATGTCAGCCTGCGCCAGGGCCGGCGCGTCGTTAATGCCGTCGCCGACCATCCCGACGAGCCGCGCCCCACGCCCTCCCCTCTCTTTCTGAGGGCTGCCTTCCGCCTGAAGCAGTTCAACCTGTCGGGCCTTCTCTTCGGGCAGCACGTCGGCCAGCACGCGACTGATACCAACCTGCCGGGCAATCGCCTTGGCCGTGCGCTCGTTATCGCCGGTCATCATCACGACCTCGATGCCAATCTTTTGCAGAGCGCGGACGGCCGTAATCGAATCGTCTTTGATCGTATCAGCGACCGCCACGATCCCGGCGGG
>JANOGZ010001145.1:0-15200 GCA_031406255.1 Pyrinomonadaceae bacterium
GCGATCGGTCTGCTGCTGCTCGCCCCCCGGGTGTGCCTCAGTAGAGAGCTCGCCGGGCGACCCCGTAGCTGAGACGGACAGCGGATTTGTGACATACAGGCGCGACGAATCAGGCGCGGGAAGGGCATCGGATGAACCCGCAGCATTAGCAAAAGCGATGAATTCTCCGCCCAGTTCATCCTCGATAGCACGCAGCCCGCGCGCCAACTCGGCCGCTGACTGGGGACGCTCATCAGGGTTTTTCTTGAGCGTCCTCATAATGAGTGAAGCGAGTGATGCGGGCACGTCGGCGCGCTGTTGCTGGATCGGCACGGGCGGCTCCTGGACATGCTTGAGCGCGATGGCCGTCGTCGACGGCGCGTCGAATGGCGGTCGGCCGGCGAGCATCTCGTAGAGGATGACGCCGAGGCTGTAGATATCGGAGCGGGCATCAATATCATGACCCGCGCACTGCTCGGGCGACATATAACGCGGCGTGCCGATGAGAGAACCGGTAATGGTGAGCACCGCTGTGCCGCCCGTTGTGGTCTGCTCTTTGAGTTTGGCGATACCGAAATCCACGACCTTCGGCTGCAGCGAGCCATAGTGGTCGCGCGCGAGAATGATATTCGAGGGTTTCAAATCGCGGTGGATGATGCCGCTGCGATGCGCGACCTCGATGCCGTCCGCCACCTGCCGGGCGATGTGTGCGGTTTCGGTCGCAGGAAGCGGGCCGGCGCTGTTGATATACTCGCGCAGCGTCTTGCCTTCGACCAACTCCATGACGATGTACGCTTCACCATCCGGAAGCAATCCGTAATCATATGTGTCGGCGACATTCGGATGATTAAGGCGGGCAGCGGCGCGGGCCTCGCGGCGAAATCGCTCGAGGGCCAGCTGGTCGGCCACGAGGTCAGGCAGCAATAGCTTGATGGCTGCCGGGCGTTCGAGCTCGACATGTGTGCCGGCATAGACGGCCCCCATGCCGCCGCGACCGAGCAGGGAGTCGAGGCGGTACTTGTCGGCAATGAAACGCGTGCCGGCGCGCGCCGCCACGAGATTGCCGTGCGCGCTTATCTCACAAGCGGCGGCGGTGTCTTCATAGCAGCGTCGGCAAGTCGGACAAATCTTCATCAGAAGAAAGATCCTTAAAGTGGTTGATGCAATAATTAATGAGGTGCGATAAATCAACGCGGCGGCGCGCGCTGGCTCGTCGTCAGCCGAAAAAGACTTCAGCGACGCGATAGATTTCTTCATCCAACAGCTTTGGGCTATTGACGGCTTCATCGAGCGGCACCGCCACGATGCGATTGCCGCTGAGCGCCGCCATCTGCCCCCACTCGCCGGCCGCCACCATCTCGTATGCTTTGACGCCGAAGCGCGTCGCGAGGACGCGATCAAAGGCGGTGGGTGAACCGCCGCGCTGCACATAACCGAGATTGGTCACGCGCGTCTCGAGTCCGGTGCGGTGCTCGATCGCGCGTGCCAGAAAGGTACCGATACCGCCGAGACGATCGTGACGATATATCTCCGCATAAGTTTCGGTGCTCAAGAAATTTTCTTCCGGGTGAGGGCGCGCGTCCTCGGCGACGACGACGATAGAGAAGGCGCGGCCCTGCTTGGCGCGCTGGCAGAGCAGTTCGCAGACACGCGAGAGGCGGAAAGGGTGTTCCGGCACGAGTATCACATCGGCGCCACCGGCGATGCCGCCGTAGGCGGCGATCCAGCCGCTGTGGCGTCCCATCACCTCGATGACCATCACGCGATGATGCGATTCGGCGGTTGAGTGCAGGCGATCAACGGCGTCGGTGACAATGTTGACCGCGGTGTCGAAACCGAAGGACATATCCGTGCCCTTGAGATCGTTATCAATCGTCTTGGGGATGCCGACGATCGGATAGCGATGATGCTGCCACATGTCGCGCGCGGCGCGGAGCGTTCCGTCGCCGCCGACCGCGATGAGGGCTTCGAGTTGATACTTGTTCCAGTTAGCGCGGATGCGCTCGAGCGTTTCGGGGTCATTGGTCGGACTCGTCCGGGAAGTGCCAAGAATTGTGCCGCCGCGGGGCAGGATGCCTGTCACAGACGAGCGGGTCAGCGGTTCGATGTCCCCTTCGATGAGTCCACGCCAGCCGTTTTTGATCCCCAGCACCTGCGCGTTCGCAGATGTTGCGCGGCGCACAACGGCGCGTATCACGGCATTGAGGCCGGGGCAGTCGCCGCCTCCTGTAAGAATCCCTATACGCACACCCATGACAACAAATCAATCTGGTTTTCGGATCAGCGAAGTAAGAACGCGTTTGCGCTGGCATGAATGCCGTGCTTATAATCGCGCGGTCAGCCCATACTGTCAAACTAGAGGAACTACAAACTGTGTGTGACGCGCCGCAGGGCGTGCGCTCGTACGGAAACGCTGGTGATGTGGAAAGAAGCGAAGACCCGCTGATTTTGAGCCTTGATACGGCGACAGGGGTGCGGAGCGTCGCCATCGCGCGCGGGACCCGTCTGCTCGTGCTCCGCGCTGTCGAGCCACAGGACGGACAGGTGACGAGTCTGTTATCTGAAATAGATGCCGCCTTGCGAGAGGCGAACGTGCGTCTCGGCGAGATCGAGCTGTTCGCGGCCGCGTCCGGCCCGGGAAGTTTTACAGGGCTGCGCGCGGGGTTGGCGACCGTCAAGGCTTTTGCCGCCACCCTGGCGCGCCGAACTGTCGGCATCCCGACGCTGCAAGCCGTGGCGCGCGCAGCCGGCCCGGCCGCGCGCGTGGTGGCCGCGATTCCGGCGGGGCGCGGGGAAGTTTTCGCGCAGCTTCTCGACGTTACCCCGGAAGGCATGGTCGGCGAGCTGGAGTCTCCGGAGCACCTCACACCTGCCGCGCTGCTGGATAAAGCGGTCCGGTTGGGAGCCGCTTTGAAATGGGCCGGCACGGGAGCGCACGTGCACCGGGAAGCGATACGCGCGCGCGCCGATCGCGAATCTTTCGGGTGGAGAGAGGAAGCAAGCGGAGATGATAAGCCTCAGGAAAACAGCTGGACGCTCGCGCCCCCGGTGAAAATTCTGGCCGAACATATCTCCTCGCTGGCGTTGATGAGATTTCGCGTCGGTCGCACTTCGTCGGCCAGGGATTTACACGCAATTTACGTTCGCCCCTCGGATGCGGAGTTGAATGAGCGATGTCACGCGCCAAACCTGCCATCGAAATAGAGCAAGTCCGGTATTGCATCGAATCTCTGACAGAGCATGACCTTTTAGAAGTGGTCGAGATAGAGGAAGATTGCGGCCTGAGCCGATGGGGATGGGATGCCTACCGTGTGGAGCTTGCGCGGAGGGAAGCGATCATGCTGGGTGCGCGACGCGCTGTGGCCGACACGCAGACCGGAAGCTTGTTGAGCGGATTCATCGCCGCGCGCGTTGCCGCCGATGAACTGCATATCAATAATATCGGGGTCCGTGACGCGGACCGCCGTGGCGGAGCCGGCAGTGCGCTGCTGCGTGCAGCGCTCGTGCGCGCCGAGCGATCAGGCGTGCGCAATGCGTTGCTGGAAGTGCGCGCTTCAAATGAAGCGGCACAGGCTCTCTACCGTCATCACGGTTTTCTTCTGGCGGGCCGCCGGCGTAACTATTACAGGGGGCCAACGGAAGATGCGCTGATCATGTTACGCCATATTGGAGACTAAGGCTTGAACAGACCGCCCGTTTGGGCTACCATTTTCTGACAATCACTCAACAGGGCGCGGCGGCGAGGCGTAAGATGACCGCGACCCGTGAATTGAACGCACCGCTCGACGCACCTGAAAGGAGGCTTCCATACATGGAATTGACCAACACGGACAGCTTAAAGGAACAACTGATGGTAAGCGACCCGGAGTTTCGCGAACTAGTGCGCGAACACGGACGCTATGAAGCGCGCCTCAGCGAATTGTTGGCGCTTAGTTATCCTAATGATGAAGAGCAGTTAGAAGAAATTACATTAAAGAAAAAGAAGTTAGCCGTAAAAGATCAGATGTACGCAATAATGTTGCGCCACCAGCAGACCGAAGGCACCGCGCATTGATTTTTCGGACGCATAATTCGCGCGATTTAAAGCTCTCTCTCTCGTGAGAGAAAAGGAGGGATGGGGGACGCGGTAAGATACCCGGAGCGGCCCCCATTTTTATTCGAAAAGTGCTCGGGATTTCCTCCGAAGCATTCTTCGGTAGACATCACAATGGTACGCGACGGTCTCCCATTTGTGTTGATTCCGCTCGTCGCGGCGCTCGTCGCGGCGGCGGCAGGGTTTTGGTATGCGGCAGGGTTTTGGTATGTCGCGCTGCCGCTCGCGCTGCTGACGGCTTTCATGGCCTATTTTTTCCGCGACCCGGCGCGCGCCGCTCCGACAACTGCGGATGTGATCGTCGCCCCGGCTGATGGGCGGATCACACGCATTGAAAAAGTTGACGCGGCGAATGTGCAGTCGCCGACGCTGATCAGCATTTTCCTCTCACCCTTTGACGTGCATATCAATCGTGCGCCGATCGCCGGAGAGATCCTGAAGGTTGCCTATACGAAGGGCCGTTTTATGATCGCGACGCGCGATGAGGCGAGTATCGTCAATGAGCAGAATGCGCTCACGATTCGTGGCGAGCGGATCACTGTGGTGTGCCGGCAAATCGCCGGAGTGCTGGCGCGACGCATCGTTTGCTGGAAACGCGCCGGGGATCACGTGGCCCTGGGCGAGCGCATCGGTCTCATCAAGTTCAGTTCGCGCACGGACGTCGTGCTGCCGTCGGAAGTGGATGTACTGGTAAGCGTGGGCGAGCGCGTCCGCGGCGGCGCGACGATTATCGGGAGGATACGCTGATGGTCGGCAAAGCGCCCCATCTCGAGGCAGACTTAGCCATACCGGAAAAAGAGCGACGTGGTCTCCGGAAAGGACTCTACCTGCTGCCGTCGGCATTCACGGCCGCCAATATCGGGATGGGTTATTATGCCGTCATGGGAGCGCTGCGCGGCTTTCAACTTCTGGATGGCGGCACGGAGGCCGATCTGGCGCGCGCCACCGCACACTTCGATAACGCGGCGCGGGCCATCGGTTGGGCTTTTCTCTTCGACGCGCTGGACGGCCGTATCGCGCGGCTGACAAAGACGACGACCGAGCTTGGTATTCAATTCGATTCAATCGCCGATGTCTTGACCTTCGGGATTGCCCCGGCCGTGCTCGTTTACGCATGGGGGTACGGCGCGGCCCTCGCCGAGGGAAGCGATGCGCATAAACTTGGATGGTTTCTCTCCTTTATGTTTTTGATTTGCGGCGCACTGCGCCTGGCGCGTTTCAATGTCCAAGCGACGCGTCCGCGCCCGCTCGCAGAAGGCACCGCCAAGCTGGACAAAAAGAGCTTTGTCGGGCTGCCGATTCCGGCCGCCGCCTGTCTGATCGCAGCGATCGTCCATTTCGCCCCGACTCCGCTGGTGCTTTACCGGCCGGAACTCGTGACGCTCTACAGCGGGCTGCTGATGGCCCTGATGGGGCTGCTTTCGGTGCTGATGGTGAGCACGCTACGTTATTCCAGCTTTAAGGCGGTGGGCACGAACCGTCGGAGCACGCGGATGATGATATTGCTGATCGCCCTGATCGGAATGCTGATCTGGCTTTACTCGCGTTACGTCCTGCTGATACTGGTGACGGGCTATGTCCTGCACGGATTATTCGTGCGCGTCGGGGTGCTATTTCGACGGCGCTCAACCGCCAGCGCCGCGCCGTAACGGATGGGGGCGCGCGAGCGCATCCTCCCGGTGAAGCGCATTTAAATCCTTCCAAAACAATCCAAGCGCCCGGTCAACGCCTAGTCTTCCTCCTGCTTTGGCGGAGAGATGTTCTTCTCGTTCGCCAGACCCGGATCCGGTGCGGTGAAGGCGAGCAAACCGCGCCGCGTCGTCACGAGTAGCGTGTGACCGGCGACCACCGGAGCGGCGGCGGTGTTATTGTCTTCACCGACCGGTAAGCGGTTCACCTGCCTGCCATCGCGTAGATCAAGCGCCACACAAGCATCTCCGGCGAGAGGAGCAAAAAGCGCCCCATCAGCGAGGGCCAGCGGCTGCGAAGCGATGCGGCCGGGAAGTTGGCGCTTCCACAACCGATCGCCACGACGCAGCGAGAGAAAATAGGCAAAATTATCGAGCGAAGCGACGACCAGTCCGCTCGCCGTAATGGTCACGGCCTGAACGCCGGCGCCAGTACGAACGCGCCAGCGCAGGCGACCATCGCGCTCGCTCAGAGCATAGACGTAATTATCGGCCGACCCGAAGAAAACCATCCCCTCACCGATAGCGACGGGCCCGCGAAGCGCGGCTCGCGTCCGATAACGCCACAGGACGCGACCCGTCGCTTGTTCGAGAGCGAACAGCGTACCATCCTCACTGCCGATGTAGAGGCGGTCTCCGCTGAGCACCGGATGCGAAGCGAAAGCGGCCGGATGCTGCATGACCCACACGGTGGCGCCGTTATCTTTACGCATGGCGTAGACGCGTCCATCGCTGCTTCCGGCAAATAGTATGTCGCGGTTGAGGGCGAGCGCCCCGCGAAGAGGGCTCTGCAGTGTACGCATCCAGAGGGTGACGCCGGTGGCGCGCCCCAACGCGCGGATCGCGCCGGTGGCGCGCGGTTCCTGGGCGGTGGATGCCGGGAGTCCCGTCGCCGAAGCGACATAGACGCCGCGCTCATCCGCGGCCGGAGAAGCGGAGAATTCGCCACCGATCTCCGTTTTCCAGAGAAACCCGCCGTCGGCGACACGCAAAGAGACGAGCGCGCCGCCCGTCAGCGGCAAATAAACCAGATCCTGATGGGTTGCCGGGGTCAGATTGATGGTGTGGTCTGACTTGTACTCCCAGCGCACCGTGAGGGGCTGCGACAACTCCAGTTTGTCGCCAGCCAGCACGGAGAAGGGAAGACTGATGATCAAGATAATTACAGAAAAGAGGCAAAAGGATTCTATCCCCGCCCAGGAGTTGGCACGTGCCGCGTTATCGAAGGATGATTTTTTCAGATGGCTGTTCATTAACTTTAAAGACTCGGACAGGCACTCCGACTTCGTTGTGGGTCGGCGACGTATGTGCATATAATCCTCGCCACCCGAACGAGTAAAGAAGTCAGACGCGCTGAACCGCGAGGAGGTTTACTTCGGTTTGAATGAAAAACAAAGCCCTGTCCAAAGTCATGACACGATTATTATATTGGATTTTGGGTCGCAGTATACACAGTTAATCGCGCGCCGGGTACGCGAAGCGGGCGTCTACTCGGAGATTTTGCCATTCGACGCCTCTCCCGAAACTATCCGCGCGCGCAACCCGCGGGGCTTGATTCTTTCGGGCGGGCCCGCCTCCGTCTATGACCAGGATGCGCCCCGTCCGGCTCCGCACCTGCTCGAAAAGATCGACTGCCCGGTGCTCGGCATCTGCTACGGCTTACAGGTATTGGCAGCGGATATGGGCGGCGAGGTGCGTCCCTCTCCCAGCCGGGAATACGGCTATGCGCGGCTTTACATACTCGACGCCGAGAGTCGGCTCTTCACCGGCCTGCCGCCCGAAATGGATGTCTGGATGAGTCATGGTGATCATGTCACCACCCCGCCCCCCGGATTCCGCATAACGGCGCGCACGGCAGATGCGCTTAATGCCTTCGAGGATTTAAGCGGTCGCATATACGGAGTGCAATTTCATCCCGAAGTGGCCCACACGCCGCTGGGCGCGGAAGTGCTGCGTAATTTTCTGAACCGGGTGTGTCACGTGCGCGCCGACTGGTCGCCGCGCGCCATCATCGCCGAGCAGATCGAAAAAATACGCGGGGAGGTCGGCGAGAAAAGAGTCTTATGCGGATTATCGGGCGGTGTCGATTCAACCGTGGCGGCGGCGCTTGTGCATCAAGCGATAGGTGAGCAGCAGACATGTATTTTCGTAGACACAGGCCTGTTGCGCGAGAACGAATTTGAACTTACTTGCAGTTTGTTCAAGCAGTACATGAAGCTTAGTGTGCGCGGCGTGCGGGCCGCGGAAAAGTTCCTGAGCGAGCTCGCGGGCGTCACCGACCCGGAACAGAAGCGTCGCGTGATCGGGCGCGTTTTCATAGAAGTATTTGAAGAAGAGGCGCAGGGCGGCGGGGACGTCGATTTTCTGGTGCAGGGCACGCTCTACCCGGATGTCATCGAGTCGGTCTCGGTGCGGGGGCCGTCGGCGGTCATCAAGAGTCATCATAACGTCGGCGGGTTACCCGCGCGCATGCGTCTGAGACTTATTGAACCATTACGTGAACTATTTAAGGATGAGGTGCGCTTAATCGGACGGGAATTGGGCGTGCCAGAAGAGATCCTCAAACGCCACCCGTATCCGGGACCCGGACTGGCCGTCCGAATTCTGGGCGAAGTAACCGAAGATCGCTTGAGCCTGCTGCGTGCCGCCGATCTGATTTTGGAAGAGGAGTTACGCCTGGCCAATTTATATGATGCCGTGTGGCAGGCTTTTCCCGTGCTGCTCCCCGTTTCGACGGTCGGCGTGATGGGGGACTTCCGGACTTACGAACGCGTGCTGGCGATCCGCGCCGTGACAAGCATTGACGGTATGACGGCCGACTGGGCGCGCCTGCCTCACGATACGCTCGCGCGTATTTCGGTGCGCCTCATCGCGGAAGTGCGCGGCATCAATCGTGTCGTTTATGATATCAGCTCCAAGCCCCCCAGCACGATCGAATGGGAGTAGGCTTCGCCTGAGTCGTCAATGTGCCACATGAAAGCTCTAAAGCCTTTTATTGTTCCTCTCCAATGAAGCCACTCTTTAACATTGGTTTTGCCGCACCGGCGTCCCCTCTCTACTATATCTTGGGCTCTTTACATATGAGGTACTCGTGATATAGTGCGCCTCGTTAATAACCGGTGGCGAAAGCTCTCCCTGAATCGCCCGCTCCGCAATTGCTCTACCATAAATAACTCGAGAGGCGAGATGCGCAATCAAGATTTCGTTCACCTGCACTTGCATACAGACCACAGCCTGCTCGATGGGGCGATTCAAATCAAACCGCTTTCCAAGCGTGTCGCGGCGCTCGGAATGTCGGCCTGCGCGATGACCGATCACGGGAATATGTACGGCGCGGTCTCCTTCAACCACGCGATGACGGAGCAGGGCGTCAAACCGATCATCGGCTGCGAAGTCTACATCACGCTGCGCAGCCGACTGGAGAGAGAAAAGAGCGCATCCGCGCCGGGGGAAAAGGCCAACTATCATCTGATCCTGCTCGCCAAGGACTTGGAGGGCTACCATAATCTCGTGCGTTTGACCTCCAAAGCCTACACCGAAGGGTTTTATTACAAACCACGCATTGATCGAGAGCTTCTCGCACGGCACAGCCGGGGCCTCATCGGGCTCTCGGCATGCATGTCCGGGGTGCCTTCGGCGATGCTGGCGCGCGGGGCGTGCGATGAGGCGGCGGTGGCGGCCCATGAATTCGAAGAAATACTCGGCAAGGGAAATTACTACCTGGAGATCCAGGAACACGACCTGGACGCACAGAAGCGTATCCGTAAATCGCTGGTCGAACTCGCGAAGCGGACCGGCGTGCCCCTGGTGGCGACCAATGATGCGCATTATTTACTGCCCGAGGATGCGCGCGCACATGACGTTCTGCTATGCATCGGGTCCGGTAAGATCGTTAAGGACCAGAACCGCTTACGCTACGGATCACCCAATTTTTATGTCCGCTCGCCCGCCGAGATGTGGGCGATCTTCGGGCAGGAAATGCCGGAAGCGCTCTATCGCACCGTCGAGATTGCACAGATGTGCGACCTGCAGATGCCGAGCGGCAAGAACCATCTCCCCGTCTATCCGATCCCGCCGACGGAGGCGGGATTGACCGAGGAGGAATACTTCGAGAAAGTCGTCAGGGACGGCTACGAGCGGCGCCGCGCACAGGTTTGGGATCCTTATCACGCACGCGGAGCATTACGGCATACACTGGCCGAGTATCAGGAGCGCGTCTCGCGTGAGATCGCGATGATCAAGCAGATGGGGTTCGCCAGCTATTTTTTGATCGTCTGGGATTTTATCAAGTATGCCAAAGAGCATGGGATCCCGGTGGGTCCGGGACGCGGCTCAGCCGCCGGGTCGTTGGTCGCCTACTGCCTGGAGATCACGGATATTGATCCGTTGAAGTATGACCTCTTATTCGAGAGGTTTCTCAATCCCGAGCGGGTCTCGATGCCCGATATCGATGTGGATTTTTGCGTGCGCGGGCGTGATGAGGTGATCAAACACGTCGCGGAACTCTACGGGCGCGATTCCGTGTGTCAGATTATCACCTTCGGAACGCTCGCTTCGAAGGCGGCGATCAAAGATGTCGGGCGGGCGCTGGACATGCCGTACGCGGACGTGGAGCGGATCGCCAAGCTGATTCCCCCACCAGTGCGTGGCCGCAATGTGACGATCGCGCAGGCCCTTGAGCAGGTGCCGGAGCTCCGCGCGGCGGTCGAGGGCAATACGCAAGTAAAAGATCTGATCGATCTGGCGCAGCGTCTGGAAGGTTGCGCGCGGCATGCCTCCGTGCATGCCGCGGGCGTCGTGATCTCGCCCGCGCCGCTCGCTGAATTGATCCCGGTTGCGGTCTCCTCCCGCCATGAACTGACCACTCAATATGCGATGTCCGATCTGGAAAAGACGGGCATGCTGAAGATGGATTTTCTGGCGCTGACGGCGCTTACCGTTATAAGCGATTGTTTAAAAACAATTAAGCAATCGTTTAAAACTGAGGTCGACTGGTCGGCTCTGCCGCTCGATGATGCGCCCACCATGCAGCTTTTCGCAGACGGGCGCACCGAGGCGATCTTTCAATTCGAATCGCAGGGAATGCAGGAGATCTGCCGGCGGCTCAAGCCACAAGGACTTGAGGACCTGGCAGCGCTTAACGCGCTCTACAGGCCCGGTCCGCTCGATGGCGGCATGGTCGATGATTTTATTGAAAGGCATCACGGGCATCGTGCCGTGCGCTATCTGGTGCCGGAGATGAAAGAGATTCTCTCGAACACCTACGGCATTATCGTCTACCAAGAGCAAATCATGCAGTTGGCTCAGAAACTGGCCGGGTATAGTCTCGGCGAGGCGGACCTCATGCGCAGCGCGATGGGAAAGAAAAAACGCGAGGAAATGGCGCTCCATGAGGTGAAATTTATCGATGGCGCCGTGGCCAGAGGATTGAAACGTGAGAAGGCGCAGCAGATATTCTCCTTAATGGCGCAGTTTGCCGACTATGGCTTCAACCGAAGTCATAGTGTGGCTTACGCATATCTAGCATTTCAAACAGCTTATCTTAAGGCACATTACCCCGAACACTTTTATGCGGCGGTTCTCTCAAACGAGCTTGAAGATACGGCGAAGGTCTTCAAGTACTCCAATGAATTGCGGGCGCAAGGCATTGAACTGCTGCCGCCCGACGTTAACGAAAGCGGTGGTGGCTTCACCCCGCTCAAGGGGGCAATCCGCTTTGGGTTGGCGGCCATCAAGGGCATCGGCCAGTCGAGCGTCGAAGCGATTATCGAGGCGCGTCTCGATGGCCCGTTTCGCTCGATATTTGAATTTACAGAGCGCATCGGCCAACGCGCGATCAATAAGAGGGTACTGGAGAGTCTGGTCTGTGCGGGCGCTTTCGATTCTCTGAATATTTCACAGAAGAACAGACATGGATGGCGCGCGCGCCTCTTCGCTGCGATTGATCCGGCGTTAGCTCGTGGAGGGCGCGCTCAGAAAGCTAAATCCTGCGGCCAAAGTGATTTATTCGGAGGGGGCGGGGAGCCGGAGGCGGCCCTCGAAGAACCGGAAGCGAATCTGCAGATGGTGGAGCCGTGGAGCCATACGGCGCTACTGGCGGGCGAAAAAACCTCGATCGGTTTTTATATCACCGGCCATCCACTCGAAAATTATCTTCATATTTTAGAAGAAGTGAAGTGTGTTAAAACGAGCGAAATAGGAGGGATCGAGAATGGATCGCGGATCACCGTGGGGGGGCTCGTCACCGCCCTCCAGATACGTAACACCAAAAAAGGCGATCGTTTTGCCCTGCTGCGCCTGGAGGACGAAGCGGGCAACTTAAAATGCGTTGTGTGGCCGGAGATCTACAATAAAAGCCGGGCGGTGCTGCAGGAAGATTCGGCCGTCCTGGTATCTGGCCGCATGGATATAAGTGACGAGGGAATTGCCACGCTTATTGCCGATGAGTTTGTGAAGCTGGAAGAAGTTCGACAGCGGCGCGCGAGGTCGATGATTGTGCGACTGCCGGGGGGAGCTGTCGACCCGGCGAAGTATTTAGCGCCGCTCTGGCGCATACTCGATCGTCATCAGGGCGATTGCGAGGTTTTACTGGAGATGTTTTTGGAGGATGGGGTCCTGGTGCGGACACGCGCGCATGGCGCGCTGCGCGTCACCGGAAGTTGTGAACTGGAAATGGCGTTACGGGAAATTGGTTGTGAGGTCGAATGGGTTAACGGCGGCTTGTCAGACGACGGTAGTAACCGGCTCTGAAGATACGTTATAATCTTTCGTCTTTTGTCCGCCATCCAAATCCGTAGCATGAGGGAGTTAGAAGATTGTCTGACACGCCTGAAACGATGGCGCTCGGCCCCGCCGCAACCGCGTTAGCGGCGTTTGATCGTGTGAAACTGGCTCGACACCCCGACCGCCCCTACACATTAGACTTTATCGAAAGGCTTTGTGAGGATTTTGTGGAGTTGCGTGGGGATCGACGGTTTGCCGATGACCCCGCCCTGGTCTGTGGCTTTGCGCGATTCCATGATAATCCAGTGGTCGTCGTCGGGCAGCAAAAAGGTCGCGATATGAAACAGCGACGCTATCGAAATTTCGGGATGCCGAAGCCGGAAGGATATCGTAAAGCCCTACGTATCATGAAATTGGCTGAAAAGTTCGGACATCCGATCCTCTCTTTTATTGATACTCCGGGAGCATATCCGGGAATTGACGCGGAGGAGCGCGGACAGGCCGAGGCGATCGCGTGCAACTTACTAGCGATGGCGCGTTTGCGTGTTCCCGTGATCGTCACGGTGATCGGCGAAGGAGGGTCCGGGGGCGCTCTTGCGATCGGCATCGGCGATCGCGTGTTGATGTTAGAGAATGCCGTTTACTCAGTGATTTCTCCGGAAGGGTGTGCCGCGATTCTGTGGAAAGATGCCGCCGAGGCGCCGCGCGCCGCCGCGCATTTACGTTTAACGGCAGAAGACTTACAGCGCCTGGGGATGGTTGACGCCGTTGTCGAAGAACCGCCCGCCGGGGCGCACACGGATTATGACAAGGCGGCGCTGTTGCTCGATGCAAGGCTCCGCGAAAGCTTGACAGAAGTGTCCGGTATCGCGCCGTTTGATTTGCTCGCCCGCCGCTATAAAAAAATTCGAGCGCTGGGCGCCTAGTGACCGGCTCCACGCCTGTGGGGAACGTTAGCGATTTCCGTTCTAAAGCACCGATGTCGGCGCGCCGACATCGGTGCTTTAGAACGGAATGTCATCATCCGTCAACTCTGCTTCTGGTGCTTCGCCGCCGTGGGACCCGGCGCTTGTGCCACTCGCGCGGGTTATTGGCGCGGATTCATCTCCGCGGCCACCGATAAATTGCATATCAGTTGCATGAACCTCCAGCGTATAACGGGAACGGCCATCACGATCCGTCCATTCTTCGACACGCAGGCGACCTTCAACGTAAACCGGTCGCCCTTTAGTGAGGTACTGTGAAGCGGTTTCAGCTTGCCGGCCCCAGAGCGTGACGCGAAACCAAGTGGTGAGGTCTTGTGACTCCCCCGATTTATCCCGTCGCCGCTCATTGGTAGCAAGGGTAAAACTGCAGACCGGGGTGCCTTGAGGGGTATAACGGAGTTCGGGGTCACGTCCGAGATTGCCCACAAGAATTATTTTATTGAAAGACATTGTGAGGGTGCCCTTTCTAACATCCGCGCTGAATTGAAAAACAGCGCGCCATATTACCTGTGTGACATAAACACGTCAAGGCGCCGGTCAAGAGGAATACTGAAGGTTTAGCATTTAAAGTTAAGCGTTAAATGCTAAACCTTCAGCAAGAAAGTGGTTTATGTTGAGGTTCCTTAGCATTACAAACTTCGCCGTGATTCAACATCTAGAGGTTGATTTTCATTCCAGGCTTAATTTACTGACCGGTGAGACGGGGACCGGAAAATCTATAATCGTTGATGCCCTCAATTTATTGCTCGGCGGGCGCAGTTCGTCTGACATGGTTCGGACAGGGGAGTCGACAGCCTCAATCGAGGGGCTATTTGAGCTCACCGGAGAGCGCGAGCGCCGCGCGCAGGCGCTCATGGCGGTGATCGGGATTGAGAAAGACCCTGAAGAATACTTAACAATTCGGCGGGAAATACAGGCGAACGGCCGGGGTCGTATTTTTATCAACGATAAAAGCGTGACGGCAGCGACATTGAGAGACTTGCAGCCGTCTCTCGTCGAGATCCATGGGCAGGGAGAGCAGCAGGTGCTCGCCAGTGGGCGTGCACACTTGGATCTTTTGGATGGTTTTGCCGGATGCGGTGGGTTACGGCGGGAGGCGGCGCGGAATTTTACGCGCTGGAAAGCGGCGGGGGAAGCCTTACGTTCTCTGGCGCGCGACGTGGCGGCGCGGCGGCGCGGGGCCGACCTCATGCGCTTCCAACTCACAGAACTGGAAAAACTTGATGCGCGACCACGCGAAGACGACGAATTACTCGGAGAAAGAACGCTACTCGCGCATGCCGAGCGGGCGCTGGAACTGGGTGCGGGTGCTTACGCCGAGTTGTACGAAAGCGATCAAAGTGTTTTGACGCGGCTCGCTACATTACGTCGCCAGCTACAAAAATTAAACGAGATAGACGGCCGCGTCGCCGCCCTGCTGGATATTTTAGAGACCGCCACAGTCGCGCTAACGGATGTGGCCGAGAGTTTACGCGGCTATGGTAGCGGAAGCGATTTCTCCCCGGCGCGGCTCAGTGAGATCGAAAGTCGGCTGGCGGAATTGGAAAGAGCGAAGCGGAAATACGAGCGCGACCTGCCGGGGCTGATTGAACTCAGGGAAGAATTGCGGGGGCAGGTCAATTTGTTGGGTGGCGATGCGGAGAGCGAACGTGAGTTGCGTCGGGAGTTCGAGGCGGCAGCGCGTGAATACATGGTTGTCGCCGGGCGCTTAACCGCTTCTCGCCGCGCCGC
>JANOGZ010001193.1:0-1761 GCA_031406255.1 Pyrinomonadaceae bacterium
TGCGCAGAGAGAGAGAGCCCGTGCCGTATCAGCACGCGCGGGCTCTTTATCTGCGCGTCCAAATTACTACCGCGAACATTACAGCAGGAGGCGACCAGCAACGCGGCCGCCTTGTATGTTGACAGAAGATTGCTTTGACCATCATATGCCGCGGTCAGGCAGGAGGCTCAGCCCTCGCTCCATAAGTCAGCGAGTCAGAAAGCTCGCCCCCATGATCCCGAGAATAAGGAGCGGGATAGTCACAGCAAGCCAGCCGAGCACGGCAGTGAGGATTGCCTTCCCGGTACTGAAGTCCAGAGCCTGACGAATAGCGATGATCCCGGCGATCAGGATCCAGATTGCCAGCGCAACCCGCACGAGTCCACCGAAGAATGGGATAATCCCCAGCACATAGAGAACGCCGGGCGCCTGTGCAAAACCCAGCGTGCGCAGCAGCTCACCCCACGTGGCGGTTCCTCCAAACAGCTTGGCCCCGATGAGGTATGTGATTCCGGCCCAGATCAGCCACCCCAACATGGCTCCGCCCAGACCGGCAATGATGCCCAGGGCTCCTTCTCCGGCAGCTCCGATGGCCTGCGCCACGGCGACGAGCGCAACGACGCCCGCCGCCTGCCCCGTCGCAGTCTGGTCGGCCTCGACTTCCTCATAGGTGCTGATATCCAATCTCGCCGCACCGAGCATTCGTTGTGTCCACGATTGTCGCAGTTGTGTCGCCATCTGAAGCTCCATGTCAAAGTAGATAAAGTAGACTGCCCCCGCCCCGCTGTAAGCTACATCAGATTCTAGCGATGAACAAGCAGATTAGTATCAAAAATGATGTCGCGCGGCAGCGCGTGCGACGTGTGCTCACACCTAACACGGGAGCCAGGCCGACGCCCGCGAATGGCATTCAACCCTGACGAAAGGAAGGAGCTTGAGAAGCACGCCAGCGGGCGGGTGCAGGCGCCTGTCAGATCGCCCGTAATACATCCGGGCGATACCTGCTCCACAGTGAGAATCCCGGCGGAGCATCCAGCCTGAATTTGCAAAAGGCAATGATGAAGGTCCGGCTCTCGAGCCGCGCGGCCTTCAGCGACTTGTCAGGCGCGGCTTCTCTCAAATCTGGGCGAACCTCCTCCGGGTCACCCTGCCTACCCGGTGATCACCTCTCAGGATCAGCTCACACGCCCTGAAGGCGTATTCCTCAAACTCCTCCAGCCTGGCGGCCAGGATTACCCAGCCCGAGCCGCTCTTCCCCGACCTCCAGAAGTAGCGCCGCGGTAGCAGGGGAAACTCACGTCGTAAGCTTTCAATGTGTTCGGCCTGAGTATAAAGCCAGACGCCATTATACTGAGGCTGCTTAACGCTCTCCCGAAGTGAAAGAAGGAGCTTCTCATCGAGGTAGACGTAAGTGAAGCCGAACATCTGTCTGATGGCGGGACGAATTGGGAGTAGCTCATCAAGAACAAACTGAAAACGAGATTGTCTCCTGGCGGAAACACCTGCCTTCATTATTCACCTCTCGCATAAACAGGAATGTCGCACCTCATCACTCGCGCCTGACGTCCAAATTCAGCGGCGCGCACACTCCGAGCTTTCATGAGACATGCCGATGCGCGAGTCCGCCGGGGCCGGCGGCGGTCGTTGCGGTGAGAGTGGCATGTGCGCGGCGGGTCGAGCGAGCGTCACCAGATGCTTCATGGTTTTCGCAGTGGCTCTGTGGATTGATGGTCGATTTTGGGAAGTGTCGAGTGGGCATCGCCCGCCTATCTGTGGCGAAGG
>JANOGZ010001215.1:0-1227 GCA_031406255.1 Pyrinomonadaceae bacterium
GTTCACATGAGCATAGCCTGATTATCGTGCTTGTCAACCATCTCTTTGAGCGTTTCACCGTCACGCCTGATCCGCTTCAAATAAAACAAGGCGTGTTTGATGCTCACGAATAAAGGCGTACTTTACACGACGCTTTTGGCAAAGTACGCGGCGGCCTTTTTTAGGATGGCCCGCTCCTCCTCCAACTGTTTAACCTGCTGGCGCAACTCATACAGTTCTTGTTCGTGGGGTGTGCGCTGCCCGTGACCGCGAAAGGCATTATTCACTTCGCCTCTGGAAATTCTCACCCACCGTGATAATGTCCAGGGTGAGACGCCCAGACTCTTAGCCGCATCGGTAATCGTGCGCCCCTGCTCAATGACGAGGCGGGCAGCGCCTTCCTTGAATTCTTTCGTATATTGTTTTCTGTCTTTCATCATGCCTCCATTCTATCGGTTATGGCGGAGGCTCTGAAAGTGTCTTATCTCACTCTCCACTTTTTGGGGTAAGGTTCAGCCTGTCCGAGATGTTCATCACTAACCGTCAAGAAGAATGGCAGCACTGCAAATAACAAACAACGCTTTCGGTGTAAAGAGTCTGGACGGCAGTTCATTACTAATTACACTTATCAAGCCTGCAAACCAGAGGTGCGGGCTTTGGTGCTCCCGATGACGATCAACGCTTCCGTGATCCGAGATATTAGCCGTGTCTTACAGATCAGTACCAACACGGTGCCCATCCTGCTGCTGACCGCGCGGACGGAAACGCCGGACCGCATCGCCGGCCTGACCAGCGGCGCCGACGACTATCTCGCCAAGCCGTTCGAGCCCGATGAGCTGCTGCTGCGCATCCGCGCCATCCTGCGGCGGGCCCCGCCGCCGGTCGAGACGGTCAGCGAGATCCGCTTCGGTCGGTCCCGCTTCGTTCTGCCGCGCGTGTATTTGGTGCGCGCCACCGACGCGGGCGAGGAGCTCGTCCGCCTGACCGCCGCCGAAGCCTCGCTGCTCAAGGTGCTGGCCGAAAGTGCGGGCACGATCGTGGCCCGCGACGAGCTCCTGCGGCGCTCGCGTCTCTCCGGCAACGAGCGCACGGTCGATGTCCAGATGACGCGGCTGCGGCGCAAGGTCGAGGCCGATCCCCGCCAGCCGCGCTATTTGCAGACGGTGCGCGGCGCCGGCTACGTGCTACGCTCGGGCTGACCCCATGCCCTTCTCCGTCAAACAATACCTGCCGCACAGCCTCTTCGGG
>JANOGZ010001259.1:0-1997 GCA_031406255.1 Pyrinomonadaceae bacterium
TCCAGTACGCCCACGCCCGTATCCGATCGATCCTTCGCAAGGCCGGCGACATGCCTCACGCGACGGCAGAGGGCATGCACTCAGACGGCCGCTTACCATCTACATAAAGACGCCTCTACCGTCACGGGCACGAGCGGTCGCTACCAATTAAAGACGACCGGCCCGGATGGCACCAGCTCCTACTTTCGGACCGCCAATCTAAAGGGCGTCGCGACCGGCGAAAAGCTGATCAAAGAGTTTGAGACACAGAGCAGCGTCCCAAACAGTAGTGGAGTGATCCCGGCAGGCTCCGCCGCCACATTTACGCTGTGGATGAAGAAGACGGCTAACTACGGGACGATGTTTCCGCGAGCCAGGCTGCAACTCAACGGTTCGACAGGGACGAGCATCTGCGCGGCCACCGGCTCGACCGCGCTATCAACAACGCTTACCAAATATACCCTGACCTGTAGCACAAACTCTAATATCTCAATGACGACCGGCGACCGGTTTTATCTATGGGTCGGTGTGAATCTCACGGCCGGAGCCAATAACAATTTTACGGGCGAACTGGACGTTGAAGGAGCGCTCAACGGGAATTACAACTCTCAGATCGTTGCGCCGCTACCAATCACGCCGCCAAACATCACCAACTTATCGCCTGCTTCAGGACCGGTCGGCACATCAGTGACCTTAACTGGCGCTAACTTCGGCACGACGCAAGGGAGCAGCACGGTAACTTTCGGCGGCGTCACGGCGACACCGTCGAGTTGGAGTAACTCGACGATTATCACGTCGGTTCCGGCGGGCGCGACCACCGGATCAGTGGTTCTCATGGTCAGAGGAGTGGCCAGCAACGCTGTCAACTTTACAGTAATTACGACCGGAACGATCACGGGAACCGTCGCCCGCGAGAGCGATGGAAGCGCTATCAGCGGGGCTCTGGTCGAGGCCCTACAGGCGGGAGCAGTCAAGAAATCAACCTCTACTGCGGTGAATGGCAACTACTCGATACTAGATCTCACAGCAGGCGCATTCGATATTCGAGTTTCGGCAAACGGGTTTCCGACCGAAGTGAAGACCGGGGTCTCTGTCGCCGCGGGTGGGACCTCTACGATCAACGTAACCCTTTCTGATCGCGGCACGATCTCCGGAAAAATTACAAAGGCAGATGGAACAAGCGCGATTGCCGGAGCGAATATTCGGATTTATCAGGGCACGGCGACGGCCGGGACGACGACCTCGAACAGCGCGGGTGATTACACCTTCACGGGCGTTATCGCCGGAACGTACACGGTAGACGCTTCGGCTGCGGGTTACGGAAACAGGAGCCGGAGCGGAGTGATACTCACCGGGGGAGCAACCGCAACGGTTAATCTCGACCTCGCTTCCATTGATATCGGATCCCTGACCTATACCTATGATGAGTTGGGAAGGCTCATCTCTGTTGTCGGCCCCATAGAGACCGTCTCCTACACTTACGATGCGGTCGGCAATCTAATGTCCATCTCACGCCAGAGTTCGAGCCAGGTCTCGATTACCGGGTTCACCCCGAATAACGCGCCAGTAGGCGCGTCAGTCAAGATCAACGGCACGGGATTCAGCGCCAACGCGAATGAGAACGCGGTCAGCTTCAACGGTATTGCCGCAACCCCAACTTCGGCGACCGCCACACAAATCACAACAAGCGTACCGTCCGGAGCTACTACCGGGCCGATCACCGTGACGACACCGACAGGATCTGCCACGAGCGGCACGCCCTTCACCGTAGGCGAGGGTGCTACTGCCGGCGCACCAACGATCACATCATTCACACCGACAATCGGCGGCGCAGGAACCGCTGTGACCATCAGCGGGTCCAATTTCGAAATCATCCCGACTAATAATCGGACGAAATTCAATATCGCCCATTCCGAAATCAGTTCCGCCACTCCGACAAGTCTCGTCGCCAGCGTCCCCATCGGTATGTCTGGTCGGATCTCCGTCGCGACCCCGTCCGGCACGGCCGTCAGCAGCGG
>JANOGZ010001265.1:0-14679 GCA_031406255.1 Pyrinomonadaceae bacterium
GTAGACGGCATCTTCCAGCCCGATGCTTCTTCGGTGGAAGCGCTGCCGGAGGGCGTGTGGGCCGGTGATCTTCGCCGTGGACTGGCGAGCGAGGGGGCGGAAGTGTTGCGCGAGCATCTGGCGCGCGCCGACGACGACGACGACCGAAACGCATTCACGGCGCTTAACACCGCGTTCCTCGGCGGCGCATATATTTACGTTCCGCCGGGCGTGCGTGTTGAATCGCCCGTCCACCTGCTTTTCCTTTCATCCGCGGCGGGAGAGGAGCCGGTCGCGACGTTTCCGCGCGCGCTCGTCGTCGCCGGTCGCGGCAGCGAGTTGACGCTTATCGAGAGCTGGGAAGCGACGGGCGAGGCGGCGTATTTAACTGACGCGGTGACGGAGGTGTTTGTCGGCGAAGAGGCCCGCCTGGTCCATTATAAAATACAGCGCGAAAGCGATCGGTCTTTTCACATCGCTTCGACGCACGCCGACCTCGGGCGCAGCAGCGCCTACGACTTGACGACCGTGACGCTCGGCGCCGAGCTTTCGCGCCACGATATCAACGTTCGTCTCGATCAACCGGGGGCCGAGTGCTGGGTTGATGGCCTGTACATCGTCGGCACGGGCCAGCACGCCGATACCCATTCGCTGATCGATCACCGCCAGCCGCACTGTACCAGCCATCAGATTTACAAGGGCATTCTCGATGGAAAATCGCGTGCGGTCTTTAACGGCAAGGTCTTTGTTCACAGAGACGCGCAGCAGACGGATGCGCGGCAGACCAACAAAAATCTGCTGCTCTCAAGCGAGGCGCGCGTCGATACGAAACCGCAGCTCGAGATTTACGCCGACGACGTGAAATGCGCGCACGGCGCAACCGTCGGGCAGCTTGAAGAGGAAGAATTGTTTTACCTCGCCAGCCGTGGGTTGCATCCGGAGATCGCGCGCAACCTCTTAACTTACGGGTTCGCCGAGGAGATCGTGGAAAAAATCCGTATCGAATCGATCAAGAAGCAACTGGATGAGGCGATTCTAAATCGTCTCCATGCACGGCTCGAAGTGTGAAGTGTGGAAAGCGATGTCAGCAACAGAAAAATTAATGATTAGCGAACATGTCGATGCTCATAACGGATGGGACGTTGAGCGCATCCGGGATGACTTTCCGCTGTTACGGCAGACCGTCAACGGCAAGCCGCTCGTCTATCTAGACAACGCGGCGTCCGCGCAGGTGCCGCAGGTCGTGATTGAGCGCGGCAGCCGGTATCTCGGCGAGGAACACTCGAATATTCACCGCGGCGTACATTACCTGAGCCAGCGCGCGACGAGTGCCTACGAGGGGACGCGCGAGAAGGTGCGGCGCTTCATCAACGCGCGCGAGGCGAAGGAGTGTATCTTCGTGCGCGGCTGCACCGAGGGGATTAATCTCGTGATGCACGGCTACGGCCGCAAGTTTATCGGTGAGGGAGACGAAATCATCCTCTCCGAGATGGAGCATCACTCGAACATCGTTCCGTGGCAGATGCTGTGCGAGGAGAAGGGCGCCCGCCTGCGTGTTATTCCGATGAATGATGCCGGCGAGCTGCTGCTCGATGAGTATGACGCGCTTTTAAACGAGCGTACGAAGATGGTTGCCGTCATGCACGTCTCGAATGCGCTCGGCACGATCAACCCGATCAAGGAGATCATCGCGCGCGCGCACAAGCATGGGGTGCCAGTCCTTGTTGATGGGGCGCAGGGTGCGCCGCACCTGCCGGTCGATGTGCAGGATCTCGATTGTGATTTTTATATCCTCTCCGGCCACAAGATGTTTGCGCCGACCGGAAGCGGAGTCGTATATGGCAAGGCCGCGCTGCTCGAAAAGATGAATCCATATCACGGCGGCGGGAGCATGATCCGCTCCGTGACGTTTGAAAAGACGACGTACGCGGGCCTGCCCGAGAAATTCGAGGCCGGCACACCGGCCATCGCCTCGCAGATCGGTCTCGGCGCGGCGATAGATTACCTGAATAGCATTGACCGCGCGCAGGCTCATCGGCATGAGCAGGAACTCTTGCGTTACGCGACGGAGAAGATCTCCGCCATCGAGGGCGTGCGCATCATCGGCACGGCGCGCGAGAAGGCGAGCGTCCTTGCCTTCGTCGTCGAAGACGTGCATCCGCATGACGTCGGCACGATTCTCGATCAGCAAGGCATCGCGATTCGCGCCGGTCATCACTGCGCGCAGCCCGTCATGAACCATTTCAAAGTACCGGCGACGGCACGCGCCTCTTTCGCTTTCTACAATACGATGGGGGAAGTGGATAAGCTTGTCAGCGGGGTTGAGAAAGTTATCGAGGTGTTCAGTTAAAGTGTCGGAGCTAAGCGAGCTATATCAACAGGTTATCCTCGACCACAACAAAAAGCCGCGCAATTTCCGCAAGCTGGAGACGGCTAACCGCAGCGCTGAAGGCTTCAATCCACTGTGCGGCGACCAACTGACCGTCTACATGCAGATGGAAGACGGCGTCGTCAAAGACCTGAGCTTTGAAGGATCGGGTTGCGCGATTTCGAAGGCGGCGGCCAGCATGATGACGCAGAGCGTCAAGGGCAAGACGCGCGAAGAGGCGGAAAGCCTCTTCGGTGAGTTTCACCGCATGGTGACGGGCGAACTCGATGAGGAAACGACGCCGAATAATTTGGGGCATTTAAAAATCTTCGCCGGCGTCCGTAATTATCCGGCGCGCGTCAAATGCGCGAGCCTCTCCTGGCACACGATGCACGCCGCCCTTGAAGGACAGGAAACGGCGACGACCGAAGGCTGAGATGGTTCTCGACATCGGATGTGGTTGGCTGAAGGTTGCGGCCGGGAAGGTGAGTTCGATTTCCGTTTAGCGCGTGCGGTTACCGGGTTACAGCGCATTCCGAAGGGCGGACGGCCAGCGTGAGAGGGGCCGTCTTTTTGTTTGTCAGGATGCTGACGGGCAGTGACCGATGCGGTCAAAATGTGCGACTATTGCACGGAAGAATATGTTTAAGATCGCTGCCATCGAGATGCGGGAGATCGCCCTGCGTCTGATCCATCCCTTCGAGACGAGCTTCGGCCGGACCACCGAGCGACGCATCCTGCTGGCGCGGGTGACGGATGAAGACGGGGCGGAAGGGTGGGGCGAGTGTACCGCCGGCGAGGGTCCTTTTTACTGTGAAGAGTGGATCGAGAGCGCCTGGGGCGTCATCAAATCTTACCTCGCGCCGATGGTCATCGGGCAGGCTGTCGAGGGCGCGGCGGTCGTTTTCGCTTTGATGGGGCGTGTGCGTGGCAACCGCATGGCCAAGGCGGCGATCGAGACCGCCTGCTGGGACCTGGAAGCAAAACGTTCGGGAGTTCCGCTGTGGAGACATCTGGGCGGCACGCGTCCCGAAATACCATGCGGCGTATCCATCGGAATACAAGACTCGACAGACGCCCTGCTGGACAAGATCGAACGCGAACTATCCGCTGGATACCAGCGCATCAAGATCAAGATCAAGCCGGGTGTGGATTTGGCTTTAGTCGAAGCCGTGCGTGCGCGGTTCGCCGACGTGCCGCTGATGGTCGATGCCAATTCGGCTTACGGGCTCGCCGACGTCGGGTTATTTCACGCGCTCGACAAGTTCGATTTGATGATGGTCGAACAGCCGCTGGCATACGATGATATGAGCGATCACGCGCAGTTGCAGAAGCAAATCGAGACGCCCGTGTGTCTGGATGAATCAATCAGATCGAGCGAGGATGCGCGAAAGGCGATCGAAATGGGAGCGTGCCGCATAATCAATGTCAAATTGGGACGCGTCGGCGGTCACAGAGAAGCGCAGCGCGTCGAAAGCGTGTGCCGCGCTGCCCGCATCCCGGTATGGTGCGGCGGCATGTTGGAGTCGGGCATCGGGCGCGCGCACAACATCGCGATGGCGACGCTTGCGAACTTTACGCTGCCCGGCGATGTCTCGGCGAGCGCGCGCTACTGGGAAGAAGATATTATCGAGCCGGCCGTGACGATCACGCCGCGCGGCGCCATCATCGCACCGCAGGCTCCCGGTATCGGATATGAAATCAAAAGGGCGCGCCTGGATTCGCTGACGGTAAGAAAAGAGACTTTCCTGGCGCACTAGGCGTTATGCGATCCGTTTATTGACGATTTTGCACCGGGAAATTCGGAAAGCATTGTGACCACGAGACGCCCGAAAAATACAAACTCTAAATCACCGAAAACTCATGGTTGTTGAATTTGATAGCTCCCGGGCCGCCCTGCTGCGAGATTATTTCGAGAAGCGACGAACTGACTTGCTCGGGATGACGCGTTCGCTGGTCGAGCAGGAATCTCCCTCGGGCGACATCGAGGGAAGCCGTGCTGTGGTGGATTTGCTGGCCGAAGCGGCGCGCGGGATAGAGGGGGTGGATGAGGTGGAACGCCTCGCCGTTGCCGGCTGCGGCGAGCATCTGCGCGTGCGCGCCTTCGGCAGCGATACGGAAAGCGCGCCCCTGTTACTGCTCGGCCATACCGATACGGTGCATCCGCGCGGCTCGACGCGCGAGCGTCCCTGGCGCGAGGACGACGGACGCATCTACGGGCCCGGAATCTTCGATATGAAAGCAAACTGTGCGTTGGCACTCGAAGCTTTGCGGGCCTGCTCGGCGCTACGCCTGAAGACCGCGCGCGCGGTCGTCGTGCTGCTGACCTGCGATGAAGAGATCGGCAGCATGAGCGGCCGCGGGTTGGTTGAAGAGGAAGCGCGCCGCGCGCGGGCGGTGCTCGTACTCGAGCCGCCCGCGCCGGGCGGGAGCGTCAAAACTGCGCGCAAAGGCACGGGGCTTTTTACCCTCACCGCAGAGGGGCGGGCGGCGCACGCGGGTCTGGAGCCGGAGAAGGGCGCGAGTGCGATTCTCGAAATCGCGCGGCAGATCGAGCGCCTGCATGCTTTGAACGAACCGGCGCGCGGTACGACCCTCAACGTCGGGGTAGTATCGGGCGGGACGCGCTCTAACGTCGTCGCCGCGCACGCGCGCGCCGAGGTTGATGTGCGTTTCAGTACGATGGAGGATGCCCACCGGCTCGAACGTGCACTGCTCGCTTCGCATCCGTTCGATGAACGCGTGCGTCTCTCTGTGCATGGCGGAATCAACCGCCCCCCGCTCGAGCGCACAGAAGCCGTCGCCGAGTTGTACGCGGATGCGCGGCGCATCTCTTCCGTGTTGGGTTTCGCGCTCGGCGAGGCAAGCGTCGGCGGGGCCTCTGATGGCAATTTCGCGGCTGCCGTCGGCGCCGCGGTACTGGACGGGCTCGGGATAGATGGTGACGGAGCGCACGCTTCTCATGAGCACATTATGGCAAGCGATATCACGCGCCGCGGCTCACTCCTCGCCGGCCTGATCGCTTCTCTCTGAAGAGAGCAAGCCGGAGAGCATCGCTTGTTCACGCGGGGGCTGGATTTTCGGGGCGGCACGAGGAGCGGGAAAGTGAGTTGAAGCGGGTGTTTCCAGGAGATGGCGATCGAACTATTTCACGCTGAGACCGAGAAAGATATAGGCGTCATACGAGAGCTGTTTGTCGAATATGCTGCTACGCTGGGCATCGATTTATGCTTTCAGAATTTTGAAAAAGAGCTGGCCGAACTTCCGGGGCAATATGCGCCGCCTACCGGATGTTTGCTTTTAGCCGTCAGCGAGGCTCGGGCGATCGGGTGCGTGGCTTTGAGAAACATTGCCGAAGGCACTTGCGAGATGAAAAGACTGTATGTCAGGCCAGAATTTCGCGGGGATGGGACGGGCCGAAAACTCGTCGCCGCCATTATTGAAGAAGCCCGACGGATCGGTTATAAGCGCATGCGTTTAGATACGCTCCCCTCGCAGATGAAGGAAGCGATCGCGCTCTATCGCTCGTTCGGTTTTGAAAACATCGACCCCTACTACGTCAATCCCGTCGAGGGCGCGCTGTTTATGGAAGTGAGTCTCACGTGAGAACCCTCCCCGCGCGGAAGTTTAAAATGACCGGGGGATTTGTGCGTTAATGGGCACAGTGCGAAAAGATGAAGGAGTAATCTTGAGCTTGATGAAGAGGAAAGGTACAGGCGCGTCCGTATTTTTGATCTCCATTTTTCTTCTTCTCCCCGTGTCGCCACTCCTGCGGCCGGGCGATGCGCGAAGCCTACCGCTTGTCACGACCGTCCCGGCCTCGCGCGAGCCAGTGCGCGCGAGGCACGGGATGGTCGCCTCAACGAGCCGGATCGCCTCGGGCGTCGGAGTTGATGTGTTGAAGCGCGGCGGTAATGCCGTCGATGCGGCGATCGCCGTGGCGCTGGCGCTGGCGGTCACATATCCGGCGGCGGGCAACCTCGGTGGCGGCGGCTTTATGTTGATACGCTTACGTGATGGCCGCGCGACGGCGATAGACTACCGCGAGATGGCGCCGGCCGCCGCGACCCGCAATATTTATTTAGATACAAACGGTAACTTGATCGAAGGCGAGGGCTCATCAACCGTCGGTTATCGTGCTGCGGGCGTGCCCGGCACAGTCGCCGGGATGAAACTGGCGCTCAACAAGTACGGCTCTGGAAGGCTCTCGTGGGCGCAACTCGTGGAGCCCGCGCGCCGCTTGGCGGCCGAAGGATTTACGATCAGCTACGGGCTCGCGCGTTCGCTGCGCGCCACCAGTGATTTGCTGGAGCGCTATGCTGACAGTAAAAAAATATATCTCAACAATGGAAGATTCTACGCTGAAGGAGATACGCTGCGGCAGCCCGAGCTTGCGGCCACCTTCCTACGATTGCAGCGGCACGGGCCGGATGAGTTCTATCGAGGTCGCACGGCGCAGTTGATCGCCGCCGATATGAAAAGAAATAACGGCCTGATCACGACGGCCGATCTGCGCGGGTACGTGGCGAAAGAGCGTGTGCCGGTGCGTACGACCTATCGCGAACATGAAGTGATCTCGATGCCGCCGCCGTCATCGGGCGGAGCGGTGCTGATCGAGATGCTGAACATTCTCGAAGGCTTCGATCTGCGCGGGTTGGGCTGGTCTTCTTCCGAAAGATATCATCTCATGACGGAAGCGATGCGCCGCGCCTTTGCCGATCGCGCGGAATATATGGGCGACGCCGATTTCGTCAGCGTGCCGGTCGAGGGATTGATCGCCAAGGATTACGCCGCGCGCCTGCGGGGCACGATCAGCATGGATCGCGCTTCGACCAGTACGGAAGTGCGCGCCGGACGCCCGGCCGGCGCTGAGTCGGAAGAGACGACGCATTTCACGGTGATCGACCGGGAAGGCACTGCGGTCTCCAACACCTACACGTTGAATAGCGGCTATGGTTCGGGCGTGGTCGCCAAAGGCACGGGTGTGCTGTTGAATAACGAAATGGATGATTTTGCGGCGAAGCCCGGCGTGCCGAACCTGTATGGCTTGATTCAGGGTGAACGCAATGCCGTCGCCCCGCGCAAACGTCCGCTCTCCGCGATGACGCCGACCTTCGTGCTGCGCCGTGACAAGTCGCTGTGGTTTACGATCGGCTCACCCGGCGGCCCGACGATCATCAACACCGTGCTGCAGGTCATTACCAATATCATTGATTACGATATGAATATCCAGCAGGCGATCGATGCGCCGCGGATACATCACCAATGGCTGCCGGATGAAGTGGTCTACGAACATTACGGTCTTTCGGCAGATACCCGGCGGGCTCTCGAAACACGCGGCCATCGGCTGACGGCGCGCCCGCGCTACATGGGCGACGCACACGGAATCATGATCGAAGAGAACACCAATGTGCGCCTCGGCGCGAGCGACCCGCGTAACGAGGGCGCGCCGGTCGGATATTGAGGTGTGTGAGTACGCGCCCTCGTTTCTTACAGTAATCGTTTCAGCTCGATTCAATTCCAGAGGTCAAACTACAAGCGCAAGATGAAAAAGCTTCTACTTTTACGACATGCCAAATCAAGCTGGGATGATCCGGCGCTCAGGGATTTTGAGCGCCCTCTGAACAAGCGCGGGACGAAAGACGCGCCGCGCATCGGGAAATATATAGCCAAGCGTAAAATAAAACCCGACCTCGTCATCAGCTCGCCCGCTGAGAGAGCCCGGCAGACGACCGCGCTCGTCGCCAAGGCGGCAAAAATTAAGGCTGAAGTGCGCTATGACAAGCGGATTTATGAGGCCAGTACCGAGCAGTTGCTCGGCATCCTCGGAGAAATCGAAGATGGCGTCAACGAAGTCTTACTGGTCGGGCATAATTACGGTATCGAGGACTTGCTCGAACTACTGACCGGAGAAGTGCATCATATGCCGACCGCCGCGCTGGCGCTGATCACTCTGGATACCGACAACTGGGAGAGCATTTCGCGGCGCACCAATCGCCTGGAGTGGCTCGTCAAACCGAAAGAGCTCGCCTGAGCGCGCGGTGCCGCGAGCGTTGACCGGGCGCTTCATGAAACGGCCGCCGAAGAGTTATATTTACACCACGCGCCATGAGATGACCGGACAACGTCGACGGGCACCAGCGGCGTCCATAGAAATCATAAGCATCTGGACAGGTCTTTCCCGTAGCTGCTTAAGGAGATATTTACATTGAGACTTACCAATTCTTACCGCAGGCTTCTCGCCATCGTCCCCGTCATCTCTCTTTCACTGGCGGTCTCGCTTTTCGTGCCCCTCGCGCGCGGTGGGAGCAGGACGGATGAAGTGCCGCCCGCGACGGCGATTCGCGTAACGCCGCCGGCGCCCGTGTTTGATGATACGGCGCGCCGCGCCGAGCTCGCCGCGCGCCGCGCGCGGGTCGCGGAAAAGGTCGGCCCGAAGGGCGTCCTCGTGCTTTTCAGCACCGAACCGCGCGTCTACACAAATGACGTTGATTATGAGTATCGTCAGGAAAACAATCTTTTTTACCTGACGCACCTGCGGCAGGACGGCGCGACGCTCGTGCTGATCCCGGGCAACTCGCAGGTGCGCGAAATACTTTTCCTGCCGCGGCGCAACCCCGCGGCCGAAACCTGGACCGGTCATATGTACAGCGCTGAAGAAGCGCGGCGTATCTCCGGCATCAGCGAGATTTGGGAGGACAAAGAGTTTGAGCCTTTCATGCGTGCCGTGCGGGCGCGACAGGTTTATCGTCCCAAGCCGGAAGCGCAGTTCATGTCGGCCGTGGCGAGCACGAGCGCGGCGAGCGTGGCGCCGACGGCAGCCGCCGCCCCCCCGGTGCCTCATTCCGCCACTGGTACGACCCCTCCGCTGACCGGCTTCGAAACGCTTTTTACGGCGATGACGCAGGGAGACGCTTCGCTCTTTCTGCTGGTTCCGCGTGATGCGGAGAGCCGCGAATACAAGCAAGAGCAACGCTTCGCCGGGCAGTGGTCACAATCGGCGAGCGGCTTTATGGTGCGCAACGCCTGGCCGATCTTCAACGAGATGCGTCTGCGCAAATCGCCGACCGAGCTCCAACTCCTGCAGCACGCGATCGACATCACGACCGAGGCGCTCGGGCGGGCGATGGCGGTGGCGGGCCGCTCACAGTGGGAATATGAGGTCGAAGCGGAGGTCGAATATACCTTCAAGCGCCGCAACGCCGATCAATGGGGATATCCTTCCATCGTCGGTTGCGGCCCCAACGCGACCACGCTGCACTATCAGGCATCACAGGGGCGCGTGGCGCCGAACGATCTGCTGTTGATGGATGTGGGCGCCGAGTATCACCATTACACGGCCGATATTACGCGGACGTTTCCCGTGAGCGGGCGTTTTACTCCGGCGCAGGCGGAAATCTACAACCTCGTGCTGGCCGCGCAGGAGGCTTCAATGCGCGCGTCGCGCCCCGGCGCGACGCTTTCCGAGGTGCACAACGCTTCGGTTGAGGTGATTAAAGACGGCCTGCTGCGTCTCGGGCTCATCACGGACCGTAACTCGAGTCAGTATCGCATGTGGTTCATGCACGGAACTTCACACTGGCTGGGGATGAACGTGCATGATGTCGGCGTCCCCGGCGTCAAACTCGAACCGGGGATGGTTTACACCATCGAACCGGGCATTTACGTGCGGGAAGACGCGCTCGATTACCTTCCGAAGACGCCCGAGAACGAAAAGCTTATCGCCGCCGTGCGCCCGGCCTTCGAGAAATATAAAAACATCGGCGTGCGAATCGAAGACGACGTCGTTGTTACGGCGGACGGTTTCAAAAACCTGTCGACCGCGCTGCCGCGGACGATACCTGATATCGAAGCCTTTATCGCACGCGCTGCGCGCGAATTGCGCGCCAGCACCATGAGACCGGGAGGCGACCTGAGGGCAGCCACAGAAGCGCCTCGGGAGATGATCTTCGACGCGCCTCCGGCGACGGCGCCCGCACGTCAATTGATATCGGGGCAGATGTCTTTCCCCAGCTCGTTCCCGCTGGGGCAGACCGTGCGGCGTGGGTTCGTCTTCGTCGGTTCCGCCGAAGAATTCTCCCGGTATCACGAGCAGGCGCATGATAGAGAGCCTATCGAGTAGTGGAGAACCCAGGCGCGACGCTTCGCGCGAGGAGTTCGGTCACATCAAGAAAAGGGGCTGGATTTCCGGTAGAATCCAGCCCTTTTGCCGAACATTCAAGTGGCCGGGTTCGTCAGCCGCTCCGATCGGGCGGCGTGGTCGATAGCAGATGTCAGAGTGCTCGCCCGGTATTGCGTCGGCGTCTGACCATACGTCCTTTTAAAATCCCGCACGAAGTGGCTTTCGTCGCTCATCCCGACGCGAAACATGATCTCCTTGATGCGCAGGAATGAGGTCTCCAACAGCTCCTTCGCCCGCTGCATTCTGATCCCTTTGAGATATCGATTCGGAGGCATGCCGATTTCGGCCTTAAACATCCGACGCAGATAGGCCGGCGAGAGATTCAGATGCTCGGCCAGCGCATCGAGCGACGACTCAGCATCAAAATCGGCTTTCATCGACTCGACGACCCTCAGTATCCTTTCATCCATACCCTGCTCCTGCCCCGCAATCTCTAACAGCAATTCGTGCGGCCCGCTAGTGGAGTATGAAGCGAAAGCGGAAGGCATATTACTGTCCGCCGGAATAAAAAATTGTTGCGGCAGGGCAGGCCGCGCCGCGGGAACGCGTGGCGGAAGAAAAATCACGCGGGCAGAGAAGCAGTAATCGAGATCTGACGTGCCCGGCCGGCGCCGTGTTTTCTCCGAGTTTGACCGGGGGCTCGGCGGGTAACGCGTTATTCGTAGCTTAAGGCTTCGACCGCATCCTGCCGCGCCGCCCGCAGAGCCGGATAGAGGGCGCCGACGGTGCCGCCGAGCAAACCGATGGTGAGTGCGATGAAGACCCAGCGCGCCTCTATCTCTACGCTCAGCTCGGTCAGGCGCATGATCGCGAAGCGAGCGGCGAAGGTCAGGACGAGACCCAGCAGGACGCCGAGCACGCTCACCAGAATCGCCTCCTGCTCGATCACCCAGGCGATCGTCGTACTCGACATGCCGAGTGCCTTCAGGATACCGATCTGACGCGTCCTTTCCGTCACGGTGGTATACATCGCCAGCAAAATCACGAGCATGCTGATGGCGGCGGCGACGGCGACGATCACGTTAATGAAAATATTGAGGGCGGGAATGCCCGAAGCATAGAGCTCCGGCAAATCGCGCATAAAAATGATCTGACTATCAGGGAACGCCTCGTTGATGCGCGCCGCCACCGTGTCCTGTTCGGCCGGATCGTCACACGCGACGAGAATGGCCGTGCCGCGGTCTTCGACGCCCACCTGTTCCTGCATGGTGCGTAATGGAATCTTGATGCGCCCGCCGCCGGGCGGTTCATAGATACCGACGATGCGGAAGGGCCGATCATAGAGCTGCACGGTGTCGCCGACTTTCGCCTTGCGCTGTTCCTTCCAGACCGCATCGACGATCGCTTCGTCGCCCGCCTCGGAGAGCCCGACCCCTTCGATGATCTTCAGTTTCGCCAGCGCGGCATAGGGCGCGAAGGTAATGCCGTCAACGACGCGCACGCCGAAACCGCTATCGCTGCTGACAGAGTTTTGCCCGACGGCGACGGCGGCGCGCACGCCTTCGACGCGCGCGATCTCCGCGGCGCGCCCGACCTGGAGACCGAAGGGCTGCGATCCGCTGAGGCCGATCGTTCCCGACGCGCGAATCATGATCTCCGCTCCGACGCCGGCCTCGCGACGCCCGCGTTCGCGCAGGATGCCATGCGCCAGCCCGACTGTCAGGACGATCAACAGGACGCCGACCGCAACCCCCAGCACGCTGATAAAGGTGCGTACCGGACGGTGCGCGATATTTGAAAAAACGAGATTGTCCATGGCCTTTTGTAAATGGGGATGTCGAGCGATAAGGCGGCGCGCGGCGCTCGGCACGGCCCGCGAAACGATCGTGGCGAGCCCGAGCGCCGTCCAGAATACCATTCCGGCCTTGCGCACCAGCGCCAGCGTCAGCCCGGTCGCCGGGGCGAAGCCGAGCGTGCGCAGGATGATCTCCGTCCCGCCTTCATAAACACCGATCGTGGCTGGGACAAAGCCGAACGCAAAGTTGATCACTTTCGTCAGCGCTTCAATAATGTAAGGCACTTGCGCGGGCGGGTCAAAGCCGAGCATCCGGAGCGTGACGTAAACTTCGACGACGCTCGAGACATGGCAGAGAAAGTTCAGACCGACCATGGCAAAGAACGCTCCCCGCCGATGGCCGTAAAAATCGAAAACATTCGCCTCCAGGCGGTGAAGACGCTCCCGTCGCGTGGTGATCCAGCCTCGTTTCAGACCGCGACTTGCCAGCGCATCAAGCAGCCAGGTCAGCGGCATGATCCGGCGGTTGACGGCCAGCGCGACGACGAGCAGCATCATGGACGCCGCCAGCGCGATCCCGAGCAGGGCGTAGCGCGCGACATCGGGCAGATCATAAGCGGCGAGCATCACGCACGTGCCACTCAAAATGAAGAGCGCGACCGAGAGATAGTAAAGGAGATTGTCGATAACGAGAGCCTGCGCACTAAGGACGAGCGGCACACGCTTGCGCAGCAGCGCCGCTTTCGTCGCTTCGCCGAACACGGGTCCGGCGAAGGTCAAAAAAGTGATCGCCTCGCCGCCGATCCTCGCCGCCAGCAACTGACCGAAGTGGAAGCGTCGATGTTCAGGCGGAATGGCCGTGCGCAGCGCCAGCGTGCGAAACACATGGCGCAGGCCGCTGATGGCGAGCAGCGTGAAGAAACCGAAGCCGATCTGGCCGAGCGCGTCAAAGATCGGCTGCACGCCGACCAGATTGATGACATATATGAGCAGCCCGAAGCCGAGTAGAAAAGCGACTATCTGTAGATATAAGACTGAGCGTCGCGAGTTGCCGGTAGAGCGCCTGGCGCGTGAAGCATCAGCGGAGGAATTAGCCGGGGGGGAGGCTGCCGGGTGAGTTGTGCTCAACTCTTCATCGGTCGAAATCAAGGCGCCTCCTCCTCAACTCCGGGGCGAGCGTTGGCGAGCGGCCATCCCGTCTTCGTCTCCGGGGTGAGTATCCCTTCGATGATCCGGCCCGGAAACGGACGGAAGCCCTGCTGCCATAAAACCGGCACAGGCACACGCCCCTCGGCGCTGACTTGTCTGGTGAGAGCGAGCACGGTCGGTACAAAGCTCAGGCTATCATAAGGCTCCTCAATGACAAACCCGCGCGGCACACCCGTCAGCGCGCCGCCCGCCAGCATCAGCGTCGCATGCGTCGAGACGCGGAAAAAAGAGCCGTGATTGCCGCCTGGATTAAAGCCGCGCACATCGAAATTCCAGTGCTGGTTGGCGAGGACCAGCAAGTCCGTTTCGACGAGGTGTCGTTGCCGATGCCGAAAACGACGAAGCAGGCGCTCGTCCGTGGAGAGACCCGGCGCTTCCGGGTCAATTGCCGGAGCCGGATGCCGCGCCAGTTGCTCGTGGAGACCGACGAGAGCGTTAGAATATTTCGTCTGGTGAAGCGCCCGCAGCCATTCGAGATCGCTATGCCATCCGCTCAGCCATTCGGCGCGCGATCCTCCACCAGCCACCCGTAGCCGCTCATCTTCCCATATTCGCAAGGGCTGTCCGGGACCCCACGGCGCGCGCTCGAAGCGAAGGCGACCCGTTGACTCCTGCCGTAAATGTGCGACGGGGAGATAGCGCAGGAGGAGTGTGCCCGCCTCATCCCGCCGGGCGAGGATGAGCGCCTGCGCTTCGGGCCCGGCATTGAGCCAGATGATTTCATCGGCACGGCGTAAGCCTTCATCCGGAATTTCTCCGTGGAGGTCAGCGGGTGAAAGGCGCGTCGCGACAAAATCCACCGGGCGGTGAGCCACTCCCTGTTGCACGTTATTGCGGACGGAGAGGCCGCTGAGAAGCGCGAAATAGTCAACGCGCACGAAGCTTTTTTCGAGGTCGAGCGAACCGTCAGGGCGAAGCGAAAGGCCCGCCGGTGCGAGACCGATCGTATAGTTTTGCAGTTCCTCAATGGTGTTGTGCTCACCCATCGTACCCTTCGCGATCAAATCTTCGAGGCGCAGCTGAGGGGGGGCAAAGGACTCGCCGTTTTCGCTACGAGGGCGCTGTAGCGCCAGCAGATTGGTCAGGGTGCGCAGGTATGCTGTGTAATCCCGCTCATCCGCCAGCCACGAATGTAGTTGCGCTGAGAGGCGCCGGGCGACCTGGTCACGCCCCGCATCCTGATCTTCTTTCGTCCACTTCTTCGGC
>JANOGZ010001296.1:0-1905 GCA_031406255.1 Pyrinomonadaceae bacterium
CTGCTCGATATTTCCGTGATCGTCGACGCGACGGCGCGGGCGGTCAGAATCACCCGCGGCCTGACACCGACGGACACCGTCCGCGCCGGCGCGCGGCGCTCCAGTTGGGAACTCTATCAGATGGATTATGACTACAATCTCAACATGTTTTCGTCTGGCCTGAGTCAGAACCTGACGCTGCGTACGAACGGGCGGATCGGTGACGGGCGCTTCGATCTGGTCACGAATTCCAGCGGCGGCCTCGGTCTCGGAATTCCCCGCACCGGCACCTTCACCTACGAACGACCGAACGGACAGCGCTTTATCGGTGGCGATTTCGGCACCGGCACCGACCTCCAGTTCATGTCATCATCCATCCGCGGCGTGCTGGCCCAGGCCCCCTTTGGCGGCATGCGCGTGACGACGTTCGCCGGGCGCGCCATCTCCGGCGCGTTTCCCGAACCAACCAACCTCCTCGCGCCGGCCGAAGAAGAGTTTCTCCAAACGCGAGAAACGCAGAGCAGGCCTCGTTATGACACGAATGTCCTCGGCGCGTATGCCACCTTCGGCCCGTCCGTCGACAATCCGCTGCGCCCCACCCAACTGTTTTTCGCCTCGGGCATGATGCACTTCAACGGCCCGTACCGGAGCGGCGATCTGCTCACCGGCAGCGTCCGCTACGGCTCGGGCCGCAGTCGTTTTCAGGGCGATGTTGGATTAGGTAGATTCTCCGGGACGCAGCGCGATGGCGCTCGCGTCGATGGCTTCGGAGTGGCGGCCGATTTCTCCGGCTCAGTTGATGTTCGTGACGATCTGGTGGTGCAGGGACGCTATGCACATACGAGCGCCAACTTTCTCGGCCCGCAATCCGGTCTGCATGCTCCGCTCAGCCTTGTTTCCGGCGGCGTCTCGTGGCGACCGCGACCATGGCTCGCGACATCTTTCAACGCCAGCACGGCGACCCGCACGGACGTTGCCGGGCAGCGCGATCGCTCTTTAAATACGACGGTAAACATTACGCCGGGCGGTTCGTTGCCGACCATTTTCTTCTCTCATACGCAGACCAGTTCAACGCAGCTCGGCGGCAGCGGCGCCTACACGCTCGTCAACGCGACGAAGGATTTCTCCGGCTGGAGACTGTTTGCCAACGCGACGCGGATCAAAGCCATGGGGCCGGCCTTCATCAATGCACAGGTCGGCGCAAGCTTCAGACTGCGCGAATTCAGCACGCTCCAGGTGAGCCAGTCCTTCGGCAGTCGCGGCGCACTCGGCGGGTCGGTGGATTGGCAGACGCCGGCTCTTTTCAAAAGCCGGCTCAGTCTGGGCGCCGGTTTCGGCTACAGCCGCAGCGGCAATTCTTCACTCGCGACAACCGAACGATTATCCGCCACCGTGCGTTTGCCGCATGATCACACGCTTCAATTGACTTACGGACAGAGTTCGAGCGGGCCGCAGCTTCTGCTGAGCCTGCGCGGCCTGCTCCTGCGCAAACGCCGGGCCGAGGGGACCGGCGGCATGGCGCTCGCGGAATTGAAGTCCTACGGATCATTCCGTGGCCGGGTGTACCAGGATGTGAATCTCAATGGGCGCTACGACGCGGACGCCGACAAGCCGCAGGCGAAGGTGAGAATTCGAGTTGATGGCAACCGCGTCATCGAATCCGACGAGAGCGGGCTCTTCCAGATCCAGGATGTCAGGATCGGGGATCACAACATCTACCTGGACCTGCTGTCAGTGCGCGCAGATCTGACGCTGCTCGACGGTCAGCAACGGACGGCGACGCTGATTCCCGAGCATGACATGATCGTCGACTTTCGTTTAGTGCGCACGGGACGCCTGACCGGCATCCTCTGGCTCGACAGTAACGGGAACGACAAACTGGATGAAGGCGAAGAGCCGCTGGTTGACGTCCGCGTCGGTGGCGAT
>JANOGZ010001324.1:0-3745 GCA_031406255.1 Pyrinomonadaceae bacterium
GAACAGCTTGAGAGTAAACGAGCAGAGCGTGCGTGTCACGATGCGCGCACACTCTGTGTAACCACCCAACTCGAAGGAGAGTTTAGATATGCAGAAGGTGAAAACCATTGCGGTCGCGTTATGTTTGTTCGCAGCATTCTCGGGGTCCGCTTCAGCGCAGGAGAAATCACTATACGATCGTCTCGGCGGCAAGGCCGCGATCGATGCTGTGATCGAAGATTTCGTCGGGCGCGTCGCGGCCGATACCCGCATCAATCAGAAGTTCGCCAAGAGCAACATTCCTCGTGTGAAGCAGATGCTGAAGGATCAGGTCTGCGAAGTCTCCGGCGGCCCGTGCAAGTATACCGGGCTCGACATGAAGACGGCGCACAAGAACATGAAGGTGACCGAAGGCGAGTTCAACGCGCTGGTCGATGACCTCGTGGCGACGCTCGACAAGTTCAACGTGCCGGAGAAAGAGAAGTCGGAGGTGTTGGGCGCGCTGGGGGGGCTTCGTTCACTGATCGTCGAAGACAGTGCCTCGGCGACCGGGACGGGACTGCCGACAACTTTCAAACCCGCGCCGCCGCTGACGGGCGGTCATCAGATGGGTCATAGCATGTCCGGTTCTGCCCCTAAGACGCAGAAAGTCGCGGCGCGCAAGCAAGCGGGCGGTGCGAAAGGCGGTTCACAAACAGTCGCCATCAACGACTTCAACTTTGCGCCGAAGGCGATCACCGTCAAGGTCGGCACCACAGTGACGTGGGATAACAGGCAAGGCACCCATACGGTGAATGCCGATAATGGATCATTCGAATCTCCGACGCTGACTGCCGGCAAGAAGTTCAGCTACAAGTTTACGAAACCCGGCACCTATCGTTACTACTGCTCGTTCCATGGCGGCCGTGGAGGCAGCGAGATGTCAGGCGTCGTTAAAGTGACCAAGTGATCTGCTAGAGACCGGAGACTTTACGCGCGCGCCGGCGGCTCGCGTCGGGGCTGCGCCACAAGCCTGCGCCGGCCCCGCGCGGCGCGCTCCGCAGCAACAAGGGGGGCGCGCGCCGCGCGGGGCGTATGCATACGCAGCCGCGGGGTGGCTTTGAGTGTGTGTTTGACGAGAACGGGCGTTATGGTGGTGGCGCGCCCCGCGGACTTTATCCTCGTTTAGTCGTATGATTTCAACGGGGAATGGCGAGAACGACGATGTTTGACTTTTCGAATCGAATCGTGATGGTGACAGGCGCCGCCGGTAATCTGGGAAACGTCGTCGCCCGCGCCTTCGAGCGGGCCGGAGCGAGGCTGGCGCTGGTTGACCGGGCCGCCGATCGCCTCGGCAAAATTTATCCCGAGCTAGCCAATTCGTCCGAACATTTCCTCGCCGCCGGAGTTGACCTGATCGATGAGCGCGCGCTCGAGAGGATGGTCGGCGAGACGCTTGATCGGTTGGGTCGAATAGACATACTCGTTAGCACGGCCGGCGGCTACGCGGCCGGGACGCCGCTTCACGAAACGTCCCTGGTAACCTGGGACCTGATGCTAAACATCAACGCCCGGTCGGTGTTCGTCGTCAGCCGCGCGGTAATCCCGCACATGCTCCGGCAGGGCTCCGGCAAAATCATTAACATCGCTTCGCGGGCGGCTTTAAGCGGAGATGCGCGCGCCGGCGCCTATAGCGCTTCGAAGAGCGCGGTCGTGCGCCTGACCGAGAGCATGGCGGCCGAGCTTAAAGAATCCGGCATCAATGTCAACTGCGTCCTGCCCGGTATCATCAATACACCGCCGAACCGGCAGGCGATGCCCGCCGCCGACCACAGCCGCTGGGTCGAGCCGGAAGCCCTCACAGACGTTATTCTCTTCCTCGCTTCCGAGGGCGCGCGGGCCATTCATGGCGCGGCGCTGCCGGTTTACGGAAAAGGCTGAAGCCGCTCGTTCTCCGATTCCATTAGACACGCCCATACAGATCCTCACTCTCACGCTTGATCGGCGTGCAGGGTGAGCTGACGAAAGGCTTCGCGCAGACGCAGCGCGATGCTCCCGACCGGGACAGTATAGCGGCGAAAATCAAACGTCATCACGATCGCCACGCCCAGGCCCGATGAGGTGAGGAATATTTCATCGGCCTCTGCCAGGTGCGATAGATCATAGACGCCCTCGACGAGGGGCACCGCTATTTCGCCGGCGAGCGCGATGACGTTCGCACGGGTTATCCCGTCGAGCGCCGAGGTGATGAGCGCGGGCGTGTGAATTCGTCCGTCTTTGACCCAGAAGATATTTGCCATCGTGGCCGAGACGACTTCGCCGCGCTCGTTGAGCACCACGGCTTCATCGAAATCGCGCCCGCGCGCTTCCTCCCACGACAGCACGTGATCCAGATAATTGACGCTTTTGACGCCCGCCAGAGGCGAGAGCGTATTCGCGCGATAGGGCGAGAGCGTCAGGGCAAGACCCTCTTCCGCCGCGCGCGCGTGCGCGTCACCGGTCATAATTAAAAGGTCTGCTTCCCGCTCGTCGACCCCCGCCTTTGTTTTCCATCGGCCGCGCGCCGCGCGCATCAGCAGCGTCACGCGTGCGCGGCCCGTTTCGACCTCGTTCGCTTCGATCAGACGGATGAGGCTCGCGCCGGTCGTTTGTTCGTCGAAAGCGCTCCGCTCGATTCCGACGCGCTCCGCGTGCTCGACCAGCCGCGCCCAGTGCCGGGGCCACTGGAAAGGCCGTCCGCCGTGGACGGCGAGAGTGGTAAAAACGCCCCGCCCGTGCAGCGTCGCCGAGGTGATCGAGGGCAGACGCGCCTTCGCTCCGAGCAGGAGACGATAGTTGTGAATAATGCGCGGGTGCATCTTTTGCCGTTTCGCCGGAGCGCCTCGATGGATTTAAGACCACAATGCAGACGAGAGAATACATGACCGCCGTCGCCCCACGTCAATCCCCGGGCATTGATGTGGGGCGACTGACTACGACGATGAATGTTGCACCTGTCAGGTTTTCACTGCGCTCCGGGTGGCCCCCCGCGCTCCTCTGGCTTCACTACTCACGCGCTCTTTCCGGTCATATCCGCTGTTTTCCGGCTGCGGCATCTCCTTTGCAGTTACTTAACGCGCAAGATCGCAGAGATTCGATAAGTATAAGGAGAATGTTATGAGAAAAGGAATATCGGTGCTCAGTTTTGTTTTGATCGCCTCGTTAATGGTTCCGTCCATCGCGCTGGCGCAGAGAATGAACCCACCGGCGACGGGAACATGGGCCGCCGTCGAGATGGTTCCCCCGGGAGATGAAGTAGTCGTCAAACTGAAGGACGGAGAGACCGTGAAGGGAAGAATCGACACCATCTCAGGCAGCGGCCTGACGCTCACCCGCAAAAATAAAACAACCGCTGTCGACCGCGATAAAGTCCTCACCATTCATCGCGTGGTTCCCAACTCGGGGGCCAAGTCCACGCTGATCGGTGTCGGTATCGGAGGCGCGGCCGGCGGTGTGATGGGCGCTGTCGCGAGCGAGCGCACGGACATCACGATGGCCTTCACTGTGCCGATCCTCGCCGGGATCGGCGTCGGGATCGGCGCGCTTGTCGGGCTGGGAGTGGGAAGCCGGCAAAAGCGGGTGCTGATCTACGAAGCCTACGGCATGAATTGAGCCGGGCTGATCGCCCGCGCCCGCCCGTCAGGTCGCGGTTTGGGCGACGCGCGGGCGGGGGGGTGAACCAAAAAACGCTCGAGCGCCGCAAAACCGAAGGTTTGATTGAAAAAAACATAACAAAAGCGCGCGCCGT
>JANOGZ010001327.1:0-4557 GCA_031406255.1 Pyrinomonadaceae bacterium
AACATCGTGAGGGCCATCGTCAGCGCATGGTGCTGTCCGGCGCGATCCCCCGCCACTTCGAACTGTCGGTACAGGTGATCGATCAGCTCGACGCTCGACCTCGCCGCCTGCTCATCTTTAAAGCCCAGTTTATTGGCGAAGAACTTCGAGTAGACATTCATCGGATGAGCCGTTGAGGTATAGAGGTCGAAGTAGCCGGGCTTCATTCCCGTTTCCTGTAACACGGAACCGATATAGCTTGGTCTCGAGCCGGTAATCAGCGCCAGGTCTTCGATCTCACTCATTCCAGACAGATACAGCGAGATGATTTGATCCTTCTTGCTGACCCGCCGCGATTTACGGCGAGCACGGCTCCGGGCCGCGGGATTTCTGCCCCGATAGCGGCCCAGCCTGTCGTATAGGCGTTGCGCTGCAACGCATTCATCGGGTTGCCATGGCCGAAGAAGATGGCGGGCAGCGGCGCGCTCATATCAATTCACCTGGCGCTAGTCGGCGCCGGAGAGGTATCCGGTCTCGTCGCGCCGCCATAGATTATCCAAGCTCCATGATCCGCCGCCTGCCGCAGCCAGATAAAGGAATACGAAGCTATACAGCGCGGCCAATTCCCCCTTGTTCAGTACCGGCCAGAACCCCCCCGGCGCATGGGCTATGAAGTAGGCCACCGCCAGCAGCCCGGACAGGATGAACGCCACGGGCCGGGTAAACAACCCCAGCAGCAGGAGCAGCCCGCCGAAGAATTCCAGCGCCCCGGCGAAGCCGATCATCGATAACAGGGGAGGCGTCGGCGAAGCCTGCGGCCCGGCCGGGAACCCGAAGAGTTTCTGAGCGCCATGCTGCATCAATAGGAACGCCGCGACGATCCGCAGGACGCTGAGCAGGCGCGGCGACCACTTAGAGTAGAATGAACTTGAGTTAGCCATACAGTTTCTCCAAACTTATAAAGATTCCTTAATCGTGAAAACGAGCCTCAGGGTGAAAACCCTGTCAATCCGGCCTCTCGCGCGCCGCGTCCAGAAGTTTACCCAAAGACGCGAGCCGCTTCTCTCCCAGGTGTCCCAGTTGACGACGATGGCACTGGGCGATGGGCTTATCGAGTCCGGCGAGCACCTGCAACCCATCGTTTGTAATGCGCGTGATGATGACGCGGCGATCCTTCGCCTCGCGCTCACGCGAGATCAACCCGCGCCCTTCAAGACGATCCAGCAGCCGCGTGATGTCCGAATCTTTTGTCACCAACCGTTCGCTGATGTCGCTGCACGATGCGCCCGTTCGTCCCGCGCCGCGGAGGATTCTGAGCACGTTGTACTGCGTGGGCGTCAACTCTGCCCCCTTGAGCGTCTCGTTAATGCCCCACCAGAGCACCTCCGCCGTGCGCTGGATATTCAGGAAAACTTCTTCTTCCCGGCTGGCGAAGGGCTTGGTCTGTTTCAACTCTTTTTGCAGCTTGGTGGGCACGCCGGGGAATATATTCGTGATAACGACTGTTGTCAAGAGGAAGGATTGATTCTTGAAGAGCAAGGCTCACTTCAACTCTTCTGAAGACGTGATTGGATATCTCCGGGTATATTATCTGCTCTTGGTTGGAAGTGGCCGGTGCGCGCGTTTCGGGATAGAGATAGTCTGATTAGATGGAATTCCCCGAGGCCCAGGCACATAGTCAGGTGCTGGTGAGTGAATCTATAATTTGATAGCCTCTGAATCCATGAAACCGAAAGTGTGTATCGCTGGTGCTACCGGATGGGTTGGAAAGCCTCTCTGTGCTGCCGTATCCCAGGCAGACGATTTAAGCCTTACCGGCGCTGTCTCTCGCAGTCACAAAAGTCATAGCTTGAAAGATATCATCGGTGATTCAAATCTTAATTTAATAGTCAGCGGGTCAGTTGCAGAGGCTCTCGATGCGCCGGTCGATATTTTAGTTGATTACACAAAACCAGACGTGGTGAAGGCTAATGTGATGACAGCGATCGATAAAGGCGTTCACGTCGTTGTTGGTTCTTCCGGTCTGACTGATGAAGATTTTGCTGAAATCAACCGGGCCGCTGTGGCTAACAAAGTGGGAGTGATTGCTGCCGGAAATTTTGCCATTACTGCGGTGTTGTTACAACGCTTTGCTTGTGAAGCGGCGAAGTATCTCTCTCACTGGGAGATTATAGATTATGCCTCAGATGCCAAAGAGGATGCGCCGAGCGGTACAACGCGCGAGCTGGCGTTTCGACTATCACAAATCAGAAGGCCGGAAGCCACCCACCCGATCGAGGAGACGATTGGAGAGAAAGAAAGCCGTGGCGCAACCCTGAACGGGAGCCAGATTCACTCGATCCGCCTGCCCAGTTACATCATTAGCGTTGAAGCAATCTTCGGCGCAAAGGATGAGCGTCTGACGATCCGGCACGATGCCGGAAGCGGAGCGGAGCCGTACATCCAGGGCACGCTATTAGCGATTCGCAAGGTGCGGAATCATGTCGGCCTGGTCAGAGGCCTGGATAAAATCATGGATTGAGCCGCCGACGCCGCGCCATGACGTTGAATGTTATCCTCGTAGGGGACGGCGCGCCGCTGAAGCCGGAGGATTCGGACGCTGCTGTGGTGGCCGCTTTTGATCTTCGCGGTGAGGAGCAATTTTGTGAGTGATGAAGTGTTGATCCCTCTGCTCACCTTCGGCGGAACCCTCCTGCTGGTGGTGACGGGACTTCTGAATTTCTCTGTTTTCGTCAGGCAACTCCGCGCCGCGAGGGAGCAGCTTGAAACAGCCAGGCGTCAGCTGGAAAGTGCCCTTCAGCAGCCCGAGATTCAATTGGTGCAACGGGCGATGTCTGAAACGTCTGACCACCTCAAAATCCTCATCGAGAGGCCGTACCTGCGCCCTTACTTTTATGAGAACAAAACCTGGGCGCAGGGGGACAGGGCGAGCGGCGACGAGGTGAAGGCGATGGCGGAACTACTGCTTAACAATTTTGCGTCCGCGATCATTCACTCGGCGGCCTTCCCGCAGTATCCGGTGCGCGGAGTCGAACAGACCATCAGGTTCCACTTGCAGAACAGCCCCGCGATGCGCGACTTCCTGCTTGAAAACTTTGACCGCTTCCAGCTCTCCGGGCTGGCGCTACTCTGCCTGAAGAACGGGACGAAGGCCGAAACCGAAGAAGATCTGCGCCTGCTGCTCGCTGCCGCAGGGGGGGACGTGAGGGAAACTTCGCGCCGCGAAAGTCTTTTGCACCACCTTCAGTCCACCGACAAAGCAGAGCCACTGGAGCTGGCCAAGTATAGCTTGGAAGGGGAGCACAGTCTGTCTCTCGAAATGGGCTCTCACGATAAACGGACGCGCGAAGAAGTTGCGGCGGTGTCCCCGTAATCCTGCGTGTCACTTTGCGACGAGAAGCAGCACCGCCCGCCCGCGCAGAGTGTAATTCGTGTATTCGCCGCCGATAAAGCTCTCCGCTCCCGGAGCGACGACCGTATTCGGACCTTCGTTCCAGCTTGAAGTGTCCATCACACGATACCAGTTCCTGCCCGCGCCGGGCCACGGCAGCCTCCACGTCACATCTCCGGACCAGCCATTGTAGGCCACATAGATGGCGCTGGAGGGGTCGCCGAACTCTGTGCCATCGATGCGGTAGGCGATGGCGTGATTATTGGGGTCACTGAAATAAGAGCTGTCGGCGACCCCTCCGTCAGGCTTGAACCAGCGCAGTTGCTCCATCACGTTTCCGTTGGTATCCGCGCCTGCATAGAAATCAACGGGGCGTAAGGCCGGATGATCTTTGCGAAAGGCGATCAGACGCTTCGCAAATGTATTGAACGTCGTCTGATCCGAATCCCAGCTATAGCCGAGCCAGTTGGCGCTGGAATCGAGATTGTAAGGATTATTGTTGCCCTGCAGGCTGCGTAAATATTCGTCGCCGCCGTTGAACATCGGCGTGCCGGCGCCGAGCATCAGGAAGGCGAAACCGTTGCGGGCGGCCTTCCGCTGATCCGGCGCGATGCCGCCCTGACTCCAGCTGTAGTTATTATCCTCGCCTCCATCGGACGGCCCGGACGGCCAGGGCTGCAAATTGTTCTTATAGTCGTAGAGGTAGAGATCGCGCAGCGTGAATCCATCATGCGCGACGATGAAATTGATGGAATTCCAGGGCTTGCGTCCATCATCCTGGTAAAGGTCGGATGAGCCGGCGAACCGCGTCGCGAGTTGTCCGGGCGTGACGGCCTCATAGCCCATCCGGTTCTGGTCTTTGCGCAGAGTATCGCGGTAAATGCCATTCCACTCGGACCAGCCCGCCGGAAAATTCCCGACCTGGTATGAATTTCCGCCGATCGCCCAGGGTTCGGCGATCAAGTCTGTGCCGCCGCCGCCCGCCGCCGCGCGCGGCTCGATCTCGCGGACGATACGATTGAGCGCCGTGTTCGAGTTCACCCTGTCGTAATTAAAGCAGCCGTGCTCGCAGGTGTTGCCGAGCACCGAGGCGAGATCAAAGCGGAACCCGTCCACGCCGAGATTGTCACGCCAGTGGGCGAGCGAATCGACGATCAAATTCTGCGCCGTCGGGTTATACGTATTGT
>JANOGZ010001345.1:0-2836 GCA_031406255.1 Pyrinomonadaceae bacterium
CCTTCAAGCTTCATACCGAGCAAGCGCTGCGCTTCGACCGCAAACTCCATCGGCAACTCGCGGAAGACCTCTTTGCAGAAGCCATTAATAATCAGAGACACGGCGTCTTCCTGCGAGATACCGCGCTGTTGCAGATAAAAAAGCTGGTCCTCGCTGATCCTGGAAGTGGTCGCTTCGTGCTCCACCCTCGCCGTGTTGTTCATCACTTCGATATACGGAAAGTTGTTCGCACCACACTTCGAGCCGATCAGCATCGAATCACACTGCGTGTAATTGCGCGCACCCGCGGCCTTCGGCATGATTTTGACGAGCCCGCGATAGCTATTATTTGAATATCCGCAAGAAATCCCCTTCGAGATGATCGTCGAGCGCGTGTTCCGGCCGATGTGGATCATCTTCGTGCCGGTGTCGGCCTGCTGCGCGTGGTTGGTCAGGGCGACCGAATAAAACTCGCCGATCGAATTGTCGCCCAGCAGAATGCAGGACGGATATTTCCAGGTGATCGCCGAACCCGTCTCGACCTGCGTCCAGGAAATCTTCGAATTGCGGCCGGCACATTTGCCGCGCTTGGTAACGAAATTATAAATGCCGCCGCGCCCCTGCTCATCGCCCGCGTACCAGTTCTGCACGGTGGAGTATTTGATCTCCGCATCATCGTGCGCGATCAGTTCGACGACCGCCGCGTGCAGTTGATTCTTGTCGAACTTCGGAGCGGTGCATCCTTCCAGGTAAGAGACATGCGATCCCTCTTCGGCCACGATCAGCGTCCGCTCGAATTGTCCCGACTCGGAATTGTTGATGCGGAAATAGGTTGACAGCTCCATCGGGCAGCGGACGCCCTTCGGGATAAAGCAGAACGAGCCGTCGGTGAAGACCGCGCTGTTGAGCGCCGCGAAGTAATTGTCATTCGTCGGTACGACCGTGCCGAGATACTTCTTGATCAGCTCGGGATACTCCTGCACCGCTTCGGAAAACGAGCAGAAAATAACGCCGTGCTTTTTCAGCTTTTCTTTGTAGGTCGTGGCTACTGAGACCGAATCGAAGACGGCATCAACGGCGACTCCGGCCAGCTGCTTCTGCTCCGAGAGCGGGATACCGAGCTTTTCAAAAGTCTTGAGCAACTCGGGATCAACCTCGTCCAGACTCGCTTTCGTCGCTTTCTGCTTCGGCGCGCTGAATAAATGATGTCCTGATAATCAACTTCCGGATAGGAGATGTTCGGCCAGTGGCGCGGTTCTTCCATCGTCAGCCAGTGGCGATAAGCCTTGAGCCGAAATTCGAGCATGAATTCCGGTTCGTTCTTCTTCGCGGAAATCAGCCGAATCGTATCCTCAGTCAATCCGCGCGGGATCATGTCGGATTCGATATCGGTAACAAATCCATACTTGTACTCTTTACTGGCGAGTACTTCGATAGTGCTCATCTTCTTTTCACCGCTTTCCCCTCAGTGGAAAGCCCTTTCAATATCAAAAAAGTTTTTACCGACGAGCGCGCTTCTCAAGCACGTCTGTGCGCCGGCATCATCGTCTGGTGATGCAGGCCCTGAATCTGGTGAAGCATCTCATCGACCTTCGCTTCCGTACCCACCAACTGCGCGAGCGTAACGCTGGACAAAGCCTGTTCGACGATCTCATGCAGTCCGACGATGACGGGCCGGATACCGCAGTCGCCCGTGTGTACGCAACGGTCAAGCACACCCGTATAACTCTTGCAGTGGCCTTCGAGCACGTCTTCATCCAGAACTTTTATGATCTCGTTCAGATGAATCTCGGAAGCCGCACGCGCCAACCGGTAACCGCCCTTCGCGCCTCTGATCGAGGTGACCAGCCCCGCTTTATTCAAAATCCACAGCAGTTTGCCAGCATGCGGCACCGAGATTCCTTCGCGTCCGGCAATCTGCGTGAGCGTCAGGAATTCGCCGTCGCTCAAACAAGCCAGTTGCAGCAAACAGCGCAGCCCATATTCTTCCTGTGCCGATACTTTCATTCGAGCGCTCCTCCGGTCGCTGTACCTGTCAAACGATAGCCCGATTATAGAGATACCTGATTTTTTTGTCAAGATTAAGAAGGGTAATCCTGGCTATGATTTAGCGTCAGCTCCGGCGGGGCGGGATATTTATAGCTTAATTCGGCGCATGTGTTCCGGTGGCGGCGCGCTCGCCTCGGCTCGCGCTGGCCACCGGCTAATTTCCATCGCCCCTCACGGGGCGCACATTGAAACGGATATGCATGATCGGTGGCGGCACCTTGGGGCTTGCTACGGGCTAATCGCCGCTCACGGGGTGGTCTTATACAGAACTGACGTTAATAGGTGATGGAAGTGAGGGAGCGTGAGTTAATTCTCACGCTTTCTTGAGCGAGAAATCGTCAAACCAGGCGTGTCCGAAGGCGGGACATGGCGCGCTGCTGCAGTTTTGACGCTGGACGGCGATAATTATCGCTTTAGTTGCGCCGGGTACCAGAAACTCCACCGCATAGTTCTGCCAGTCGGTTGCGCCCACCGGAAGAGGTTTTGATTGCGCGAGCACCGAACTCCCGACGGCGCTGGCGTCCATAATATTTATGATCGGCGGTCCGCCGGTAACCAACTCCTGTGTGCGCGCGGCGAAGCTCAAGCGGTAACGTGCATTTGATTCCACCAGCACAAGTTGGAAGACAATTTGCGCGGACGGGATCGATGCGCCCTTGAAATCGACGCGGAGACTGCGCGCACCGACGCGCGGCTCACTCGGATCCAAGGAGACGGAAACGGCCTGCACGTCGCGCGCAAGCTGCCATCCGAAACCCGGCTCGTCGAGAGCGATCTCCTTCTCGAAGCTTCCATCAATCAGAGCGGC
>JANOGZ010001367.1:0-1570 GCA_031406255.1 Pyrinomonadaceae bacterium
CGAGCGAGCAAGGGAAAGATTGGAGGCTCTGTGGCCTGCTGCATACGAAAGTAATATGAAGAAATTGATTCCAGCATTTGCGGAGCAGTTGAGCGGAGGTGAAATCCCCGTAAATGGTGTGAAAACGGTGAGGACGTCCTAGCGGGGCCGCGCCTAACAACGGCATGCACCCGACCGCGAATAGCGCATCTGTCATCGCTAGGCTTGTCCGTATCGGCGTTGAATGCGCGGCGGGTGATGCCGGGCGTTATGTTGCTTTCTTTGATGAAAGGCATGAGTATTCCCTATGAGCAAGCGTGAACGACCATTGATTGAGAAATATTGGCAGCGTGTCGGCGGCACGATTGTTTTTGAATTTCCGATGGTTCGAGGTTCAGCAACTTGTGGCAAACGTCATCTGGATGCGTTGATTCTTCCGCATGGAGAAACGAAAATTGCGAAGGCGCAAGATGTCTCACTTGCGGGAGAAGACATTATTAAAGTTCAAGCTAAAGATAACCGTCTTGGAATGAATCTCATGGGGCAAGCAGTATTTTCTATTGAGTTGATGCGAAAGGTTAATCCAAAATCAATCCGCTCCATTGTTATATGCACGAAAGATTGTTCTGTTCTGAGACCTTTACTCGATAAGTATCCCGAAGTCGAAGTTGTCGTTATGGGGAAGTAGAAGGATTGCGTGATCTTATCAATGGGCAACATAACAAGTCATTGGAGCGGACGCGCAACAAGCATTCTTCTCACGCAAGACTTATCGCTGTCGGCGTTGTGTGCGCGCCGCTCAATTCCGGCGTTAGGCGCTTGTCTCTTTGCTAGCGGCTAAGCCTGCTGTATTCTTGATGCGGAGGTGTGGAGATGCAAAATATTCGTGCCATCGTGCGTGAGGGGAAAATCGAGTTGTTGGAGGAGGTGGAGATTCCCGAGGGAACGGAAGTGCTCATCACCCCTCTGCCTGATGAGTCCTTCTGGCTGAATGCCAGCGAAAGCTCGTTAGATTCGGTCTGGGGTAACGCAGAGGATGACGTGTATGCCGAGTTACTCGAGAAATGAAGTCATCTTGGTGCGGTATCCTTTCTCGGATTTATCGGGCTCAAAAGTTAGGCCGGCCATTGTCGTAAACACTTCTCACGTCTCGCAGGATGTCATTATCGTCCCGCTTACAAGTTAAGTGTCCCCGCTCCTCGCGGGTGAGTTCGTGTTAGCCGACTGGAAAGCAGCCGGGTTGAATGTTGAATCCGCGGCGAAGCGCGGGCTTTATACAATAGAACAGAGTTTAGTTATCAAATCTATCGGGAGTTTATCTGCTACAGATGCGGGCAGGTTAGAGATCTCGCTGCGGGATTGGCTGGGTTTGAGGTGAGGTTCAGGCCACGCCGCGCCTAACAACGGCATGCACCCGACCGCGAATCAGCGTGCCTCTCATCGTTAGCTTGGATGGTTTCGAGGTTGAATGCGCGGCGGGTGATGCCGGGCGTTAGGCGGCTTATTGACTGTTATCAAATATGCTGCAATGTTTGATAGGTCAACTACAATCTAAATGACTCATGACACGCTGCGCAGCAGCCGTGAGTTG
>JANOGZ010001368.1:0-15998 GCA_031406255.1 Pyrinomonadaceae bacterium
GCTTATTGCGGCTTGCAGACTAACTCATGCTTTAGGTTCGATGCCATGACCGCATGAAAACATGTCGCGGCGCGGCGGCGGCGAAGGTCTTGGGTTAATAGACTTGATCGAATTCCTCGCGCGCGCCCTTTTTTATGCTAGGCTTATAAACGATGCGCGAGGGCATTGAGAAAGCGGCAGAGATGATGCTCCCGCTGAGCCACAAACTCTGGTGGCTGATTGCGGGCCGGCTTGCCGCCACGATACTTCTGTTCGGGATCAGCCTGGCCTGGTCGCAGGAAGAGTGGTTCGGCGGTGGTCAGGGTGCCCTGCGAACGACGCTGCCGCTCACCATTGCCGTACTGCTGCTGTCACTGCTGTATACGATTGCGCTGCGGTTTTTTCCCGCGCGATCGCAGCTTCTGGCCGGTGCGCAGCTTTTCTTTGACGCGCTGCTGGTGACCTGGCTCGTCTGGATGACGGGTGATCTTCAGTCGCCTTACGTGGCTCTCTACATCGTCGTCATCTCGGTCGCCAGTATCTTCCTGGGCACGATTGGCTCGCTCATCACCTCGGTCGGGTGCGCCGCTGTTTACACCTCCATCATGCTCCTGGCGGCGCTCGGGCTGTTTCCCTTCACTGCGCGCGAGGTGACAGCGTATTCAATTATCAAGGCGATCCAAACGATCGGCCTTAATGACATCGCTTTCTTCGTCGTCGGTTTGCTGGCGTCGCGCCTCTCGGAGCGCCAGACGCGCTCTGATGTTCAGTTGAGTGAAGCGACGCACGCGCTCGCCGACCTGCGCGCGCTACATGAACGCATCGTCGAATCGATCCGCTCGGGGGTTGTCACAACAGACCTTGATGGTCGCATCTACACGTTAAATGCGGCCGCCGAAGAGATTACCGGCTACAGGGCGACGAGCCTGCGCGGCCAGGATGTTTCTATTCTCTTCGATGACATTAAAGATAAGATTGAGGTGTCGCTGCGTGTCGCCGAAGAGGGCGACACGAGCCCGCGTTTCGAGGCCGACTGTTTGACCTCCGATGGCTTGCGCCTGCGTCTCGGCTATAGCATTTTCCCGCTCTTTGCCGAAGGCGGCGAGCGCACCGGGCTGGTGATCACCTTTCAGGACCTGACGCACGTCCGCGCGATGGAAGAGACCACGCGCCGGCAGGACCGGCTCGCCGCCGTGGGCCGCGTGGCGGCCGGTATCGCGCATGAGATCCGCAATCCGCTGGCCTCGATGCGTGGCTCGATTCAGGTGCTACAGGCGGAAATGGATGGAGACTCGGCACAGACCGAATTGATGGAGATCGTCCTGCGTGAATCAGACCGCCTCAACCGCATCATCACGGATTTTCTGACCTATGCGCGGCCGCGCCCCGTCGCGCTCACCGAGGTGGACGTGCGCGAGCCGCTGAGTGAGACCTTTACGCTTTTGCGTCACAGTCCGGAAATTCGCAACAATCATGTTCTGGAGGAGGATTTTCCGGACGAACCGGCGATGGCGCTCGCCGATATGTCGGGTATCCGGCAAGTGTTCTGGAACCTCGCGCGCAACGCGCTCCAGGCGATGCCCGAGGGCGGCGCGCTGCGCGCCGCGATCAGACGCAGCGCGCACGGGCGACAGCGCATCACCTTTACCGACACGGGCAAGGGTATGCCGCCCGAGCAGGTCGCCCGCTTGTTTGAGCCTTTTTCTTCCTCGACGACGGGCGGCACGGGGCTCGGGCTCTCAATCGCCTATCAGATTGTGCGCGATCATGGTGGTACAATAAATGTTAGTAGCCGCGAAGGACACGGCACGACAATCACTGTCGAGCTACCGGCAAAACAGAATTAGGAAGACCGCGCGCGCTACCGGATGAACCGTTGACCAGTATTCTCCTCCAGTGGTCCACCATCGCAGCCGGCGCGCAGTGCCAATCGTTTGACTTATGGCTAATCTTCTTGTTGTTGATGACGAACAAAGCATGCGTCAACTTTTGACGCTCGTGTTCGGTCGCGCCGGGCACCACGTGCGCGCGGCTGAGAATGGCCGCGTGGCGATTGCCCTGCTGCGCGAAGAGCCGGTCGATTTAATCATCTCCGATGTGAAGATGCCGGACATGGGCGGCATCGAGCTGCTGCGCGGCGCGCGCGAGCTCCTGCCCGACGTCGCGGTGGTGATGATGACCGCCTTCGCCACGGTTGAGACGGCGCGCGAGGCATTCAAGCTCGGCGCGGACGATTTCATTCAAAAGCCTTTCGATGTCGATGAATTGAAACTGATCGTCGAAAAGGCGATCGAACGTCTCCGGCTGGTCGAGGAAAATCGCGTTCTTAAACGCGAGCAGCATAAACGTGGCAGCTTAGAAAATATTATCGGGCGCTCTCCGCGCATGCAGGCTCTCTATCAAATGATCGAAACGGTGGCGGAGGTGCAATCAACCGTGCTGATCATGGGCGCATCGGGCACCGGCAAAGAGTTGGTCGCGCGTGCCATTCACAATCTCTCGCCGCGCGCCGACAAGCCTTTCGTTTCGATCAACTGCGGCGCTTTTACCGAGACGCTGCTCGAATCCGAACTCTTCGGCTACGTGCGCGGGGCCTTCACCGGCGCGACCGCCAACCGCAAGGGTCTCTTCGAGGCGGCCAACCAAGGCACGATCTTTCTCGACGAGATCGGCGAGATGTCGCCCGCCATGCAGGTCAAGCTGCTGCGCGTTCTTCAGGAGCGAAAGGTGCGCCCCGTCGGAGCGCACGAGGAACTGGAGGTAAACGCGCGAGTGATCGCCGCCACGAACCGTAACCTCCAGCTGATGGTCGAGCAGAAGGCTTTTCGTGAAGACCTTTTCTATCGCGTCTCGGTAATCCCGATCGAGCTGCCCACTTTGAGCGAAAAGCGCGAAGACATCGCCGAGCTCGCCGAGCACTTTGTGCAGAAGTTCTGCGCGCAGACGGGACGCAAGGTCGTCATCTCCGAGAAAGCGATGGAACTGCTCGAACGTTATTCCTGGCCGGGAAACGTGCGCGAGCTTGAGCATACTATCGAGCGCGCCGTCGCGCTCGAACGCTCCGAGGCCATTCAGCCTGAAGGCCTGCCCCAACAGATTACGAGCTACAATCTGGAGCGCGTCGCCTCCGCGCTTGACCTGCCCGATGAGGGCATCAACCTCGTCACGCACCTTGAACAGCTCGAGAAGACGTATATCCTCGAAGCGCTGCGGCGAACCGGCGGGAACCAGACGCGCGCCGCCGAACTTTTACAGATGCCTGTGCGCTCCCTGCGCCATCTCCTGGACAAGCACGGCATACGCAATCTCACAGCGCAACTGCGTTCGGATGCGGCGCGCGGCACTTCAGAATAGTTACGGCTGGCCGAGAGGCGCCGTCTCGGTCGTCACGGGCTCTGCTGATCTCCCACTTCCCCCGCCGCCGCAGAGAGCCCCTCCCCGCGCAATTCATCCTCTTCAAGACGGCTTCATTTTCGATTCGTCATCGCTTATAGGTTGGACCGGTAGTAACAAATTTCGTCACCCGCCGTTTGCCGCAAATTGTTAGCGCGGCCGAATTAGCGCGTCTGTGAAACGCCGTTCCATTCTCAGGGATCACCGTAAACCCACCAGTTAAGCCACTTACACCTCCACCGGCGCGTCACCCGAGATCTGGCACGGGTCTTGTAATAGCCATACCGAACAGTTCGCGCACAGCGCGACGCGTGATAAGAGACGACGTCCAACGGCGCGAGAAATAATCTCAACTTACCCTTTACAAGGAGCACTTAGAAGAAATGCAACAGAAAAAAGGCCAACAGGGCTTCTCACTTATCGAACTTCTCATCGTCGTTGCGATCATCGGCATCATCGCCGCCATCGCCATCCCCAACCTCCTCGCTTCACGTCGCGCCGCCAACGAAGCGTCGGCTATCTCCAGTCTGCGCACCATCGGTAGTGCCGAGGCGACCTACGCTGCCACCACCGGTAATGGTGTCTATGGCGATTTGCCCACCCTTCTAGGTGGCGGGTTGATTGACAACAAGCTCGCTACCACGACGTCAGCCAACTTGAAGAGCGGTTACTACTTTACCGTCACCGGTGCTAGTGCCTCTGGTTACAATACGAACGCGACGGCCGGTTCACCCAACGTCGGCAGCCGTAAGTTTTCATCCGACGAGAGCGGTATCATCTATGCTGATACCACGACCCCGACCACCGCAGCGACCACAACGAGCGGTACTCCGATCGGCAACTAAGACTTCACAGTCATCCGATACTTCGCGGGAGCATGGGCACACATGAGCCCTGCTCCCGCTTTTCTTTTTCGCAAAATCTTGAGCTTCAGTCCCGATACTCTTACCGTCCGCGGGCCGCGGCATACAGTTTCGTTCAGTTTATTGAAGACGTATGAACCGATCGGCAGGAGTTCATGCTGGCGCTTGTGTAAGTGGGGGCGAAATTTTTTAACATCTCAGCTGCCCTCAGGAGAGCTTAAATCAATGCTGCCCAATCAAGATCAACGATCTGCCTCCTCATCGCCCGTCGAATCTCGCACAAGACCGACACTGCTGCCTCGCACCCAGCAGGGCTTCTCACTGATCGAACTTCTCATCGTCGTCGCGATCATCGGCATCATCGCCGCCATCGCCATCCCCAACCTCCTCGCTTCACGTCGCGCCGCCAACGAAGCGTCGGCCATCTATAGCCTGCGCACCATCGGCAGCGCCGAGTCCATCTACGTATCAACCATCGGTAACGGCAGCTATGGCTCTCTGGCGCAGCTCGGGGGACGCGCATTGATCGACAGCACGCTCGCCGGCGCGACATCCGCATCCACGTCAAAGAGCGGCTATTTCTATATCGCGTCTGTCCCTTCTGCGGGTGAATATTTTCTCGGTGCCGCAGCCGTCGCCACACAGAGCGGGACCCGGCGGTTTTCATCTGATCAGAGCGGCATTCTTTATTCCGAAACTGCTACTCCGACCACCATGCCGACCACGACAGGCGGCATGCCTGTCGGCAACTAAAGATTTCAGGCAGCCGACGCTTCGTCACGCCCCCTCGACTCAAGCGTACGCTGTCAACCATCGGCTAAGATGCTACACATCATTCGGCGAGCCATCAGTGAACCGCGCTGGGCGTTGGCCGCTCTCTGGCCTTTGATAATGCTCACCCCGTTCGTTCCGGGGCTGCCAAAACCAAGCACCAGCAGTTTTTCGTGGCGGCAGGAGATGTGGCTCGCCCTCCTGCTGTCGATTACGCTAACGCTGCTTTTAAAACGGGCCGCCGCATCAGTTTCCACCGCCCGCCAGTTCAGCACATCGCGCGCCGAGCTTTTCCTGACGATTTCGCTGCTGCTCTTTGTCGTCTGGAGCGCCGCCTCCATGCTGTGGGCGACGAGTTGGTTTGCCGCTTTCCACTACACGCTCGTGTGGAGTGGTTATGCGCTCTTTTTTCTCCTGATGCGGCGTGTCGCCGAACGGCCCCGGCTGCTGCGCGCGTCACTGACCACGCTCGGCGTCATCATCTTTATCGTCAGCGCCGCAAGCATCGCGTGCTTCTGGAGTGGCGTCGAATCGCCGCTGCGCTACGCGTGGGGACTGGGCGAGCCGCTCGCCACAACCATCCCTCTGTTCGTTGCGCTCGCGCTCAATCTGAGGCGACGCCGAACGGCAGCCCTCTGCGCGGTGGTGGCTGTCTCGGCGTGGCTCGCTATGCTGCAAACGCTTGAGCGCGCGCCCTTCATCGGCGCCGGCATCGCGTTGATCACGCTCGCCGCGATAACCCTGGCGGTGTCCCGCTTCAGGCCGCGCAGCATACTGCGTGCGCTGGCGCTATTCGCCGTTTTCGCCGCGGCGACCGCCCTGCAAACGATTCCCTCACCGGCGACACAGGCTCAACCTTCGGTCGTCACCAGACTCACGACCACGGCCGTTACCGAGACGAACACCAGCGCGCGTCTTCTTTTCTGGGGAGTCGGCGGGGAGATGCTTCGAGCGCACCCCGTCACGGGCGTGGGCGCTAACAATTATGAAGTGGTTTATCCGGCGGCGCGCGCGCGTTTCTCCAGCAGATATCCCGGCTCGACACTCGTCGAGATAAACGAGGGCTTTCTGATCCAGCGCGCGCATAATGAGTATATCCAGATCGCGGCGGAATTAGGAGCGGTCGGAATTGTGTTGTTCATAGCTTTTGGCGCGGCGCTCGTGTGGGCTGCGTATCTCGCGCTGCGACGCGCGCGCGGCCCCCTGGTGCCCGGCGCGATCTGTGGGCTACTGGCCTTCGCGATTAGTTCGGGCGCAAGCTCGATCTCTTTTCGCTGGATGGGAAGCGGCCTGATGTTTTTCTTCGCGGCGGCGCTCGTCTTACGCTTCGCCTCGCGTGTGAACGCACGTCGCGACGCGACGCGCATCACGCTTCCTCCCGTGCTGATGAAAAGAGCCGCCGCCCTCGCCCTCGCCGTAACGCTCTTTATTTTCTGCAGCACGGGAATCCAGGCAGTAAATGTCACGCTGCATGGAGCGGCGCAGGCGAGCGTTGACCGCAGGCGCGCGGAGCAGTTCTACCGCGCGGCGCTGAGGTGGAATCCGTACGACCCGGCGACGCATTACGATTACGGAATCTGGCTCTATTATCAAGAGCGCGCCGGGGAAGCCGTGCCGCACCTGCGCTATGCGACGGCGCACGGTTTCAATTCCTCGGTGGGCTACGCATACCTGGTTGCCGCAGAGACCGTCGCCGGTTGTGACGCGGATGCGGAGCAGACTCTCGCCCGCGCGGTGGAAGTTTACCCGCGCTCCGTGTTTCTGCGCGTCCGCCATGCGGCGGCGCTCGCGCAGCTCAACAGAACGGCGGAGGCCGAGAAAGAATATGAGCGGGCGCTGGCAACAAACGCGCGTGCGGCGCGCGGCTGGTGGCAGCTGATTAATAATGGCGTCGCCGCCGCCGCCCGCGCGGCGCGTCACGATACGCTTTCGATCGCGATGCCCGGCGAATTACAGCCCGAGCCCTGCGTGCATGTCGTGCTATCAGAAAACGAGAGACGCAACCTGTCGTCTGATTCCGCCGCTCGGGCGCGTCTCCTGCCCGCTCCGGCTGCCCGCGACGGCGAGTGAAGGCGGCGGGCGTCTGAGACGATTTTATGTTGCGCGAAGATGACAAACGCTTAGAATTACGAAGTCCGGTTTTCGGATCAACCGGAAGCTCGATATCTCCGAAGCAATTGGGTGAGCGCAATGATGAGTAAAGAATTACATATTGCTGAAGCGGCGGTTGGTGAGCGCGACCGGCCGAAACCCGGAGCGGCGGCGGCCTACACCGGAAGCCTGTCGCGCATCAAGACGATCGCGCGCAACGCGTTTCGCGAGGCGGTGCGCGATCGTGTGCTCTATAACCTCGTGTTATTCGTCCTGCTTTTGACCACCGCCGCCGTGTTTTTGAGCGAGTTGTCGGCGGCGCAGGAGTCCAAGATCATTGTTGATATGGGCCTGAGCGCGATGCTCGTCTTCGGCGTGTTCATCGCCATCTTCATCGGCGTCGGGCTGGTTTACAAAGAGATCGAGCGGCGCACCGTTTACACGATCTTCGCCAAGCCGATCGGGCGCGGCGAATTCCTGGTCGGGAAATATCTGGGATTGTGCCTGACGCTCGCCGTCAACGTCGTGGTGATGGGCGCGGGCGTCTCGCTGGCGCTACTCTATGTTAAAGGTGGATGGGAACCGCTGGTGATGGCGGTGTGGCCCGCGGTCGCCCTGATTTACATGGAACTGATGATTCTCGTGGCCGTTGCGCTGCTGTTTTCCAGCTTTTCCTCGCCCGCCCTCTCGGCGCTGTGCACCTTCGCCGTCTTCATCATCGGCCATTTCAGCGCGGACCTGAATTCATTCGCGGCCTCGATGGGAACAGGCTCGGCGCGCTGGTTTTTCGGGGCGCTGTACTATTTACTTCCGAACCTCTCGACCTATTCTTTCATCACGCCCGCCGCGCACGGCGTCACGCCCCCGCCCGCCACACTCGCCGCCGCGCTGCTCTACGCGATCATCTACGTGGCGGTGCTTCTGGCCGCCTCAACGCTGATCTTTAAGCGTCGCAATTTCAAATGAGAGATCGAAGCGAACAAAAACGTCAGGTTGATGAACACGGCCCGGGGGCGACAGCAGCGACGGCCGCCGCCTTTCGTCATCCGCCGGAAGCGGCGCTCGTCTTTATCATCCTGCTCGGAATAGTTGCGGCCGCCGCGCTCGTGCGCTGGATGGACGCGCATCGCCCGCCCGCGCGCGAGCGCTTTGAAATAGACGAGCCGTATGTGACGCCGGAAGTGGCGAAGCGCCTCAGCATGGGTTTCAACGGCCTCATCGCCGACTGGTACTGGATGCGCTCACTACAGTACGTCGGGCGAAAGATGATCGCTCATCGCGATGAGATCCAGATAGATGATCTCAGCCCGCTGGGAATAAAATATCTCGCCCCGCTCCTGGAACAGGCGACGACACTCGATCCGCAATTTATGGCGGCCTACGAATACAGCGCCGTCGTGTTGCCGGCGATCAACCGGGAAGCGGCGGTAAAGCTTACCGAAAAAGGCATCTCCGCCAATCCGGGGGCATGGCAACTCTATCATCACCTGGGCTACATCCACTGGCAGGGCGGTCGCTTTCGCGAGGCCAGTGAGGCGTACCATCGCGGAGCGGAGGTGCCGGGCGCGCCTCCCTGGATGCGCGCGATGGCCGCACAGATGGAAGCCAGCGGCGGCAGCCGCGATGTCGCCCGCAATATCTACCGGCGCATCTACACAGAGTCGGATGATAAGCAGATAAAATTGATGGCTTTAAAGCGACTGCTTCAGGTTGATTCGCTTGATCAGCGGGATGTTATCCGCCGCGTGCTCGCCGCGCACCGTGAGCGCAACAACGGTCACTGCCCGAGCACCTGGAGCGAGGTGGCGTCGCTGTTAAGCGGCGCGCGGCTCAAAGTTGACGCCTCGGGAGCGCCGCTCGATCCGTCGGGCGTGCCCTACCTGCTGATTCACAAAAAGTGCGAGGCGGATCTTGATCCGCTTTCTGAAATACCACGCCGATAAATACTTTTGATGAGGTTCGAACGATGCGATCGCCGGTAGTTGAGATAGAGGGATTAACGAAGGATTACGAAGTCGGTTTCTGGCGCAAGCGCAAGGTGCGGGCGCTCGACGGTCTTTCGCTGACGGTCGAGCGGGGCGAGATTTTCGGCTTCATCGGCGCCAACGGCGCAGGTAAAACGACGACGCTCAAGCTTCTGATGCGGCTGATGTACCCGACGGCCGGACGCGCCTCGATCCTCGGCCGCGGGATTGACGACATTTCGATGCATGCGCGCATCGGCTACCTGCCCGAGCATCCTTACTTCTATGATTACCTGACGGCGCGGGAGTTTGTCGAGTACTGCGCGGAGCTTTTCGGCTACCCCCGCCGCGAGCGCGTGCGCCGCGCCGCTGATCTCCTCGCGCGCGTCCGGCTCGACGAAAAAAGTTGGGATAAGCAGTTACGCAAGTTTTCCAAAGGCATGCTGCAGCGTGTCGGATTGGCGCAGGCGCTGGTGAATGATCCCGAAGTAGTGTTTCTGGATGAGCCGATGAGCGGTCTTGATCCGGTCGGTCGCCGCGAGGTGCGCGACCTCATCGCTTCGCTGCGCGTCGAAGGAACGACGGTCTTTCTGTGCTCACACATTCTGACCGATATTGAAGTGTTATGCGACCGCGCGGGCGTCCTGCGGCGCGGGCGGCTCGCGCATATCGGCCGCCTCGAACAACTCCGCCAGTTTGGCGATGACCGCCACGGGATGGAAATCACCGTCGCCGATATTGCCGATCAGGACGCTGTTCATCTGGGAAATGCGATCGCAGCGATTGACGGGGCACGCATGACGCCGACGCCCGGCGGGGCGCGCATCGAAGTGGAGTCGGAAAGGGATGTGGATGGGGCGCTTGCCGCCGTCCGCGCCTGCCGTGGCGCGCGCCTCGTCGCGGTGCAACCGGTCGGCCACGCCCTCGAGAATCTCTTCGTCAGCAGCGACACGGAACACGCCAGCGCGCCGAGCGATGAAGCAGAACGATGAAGCAGAACAAGTAAGTCAAGTAAGTAAGGCCACCGTCTCCCGACTGGTCAGGCTTACTTAAATTTCACGCCCGTCACTTCCATCCGGATGTTGGCGCGGACGTCATCCTTCGTGAAGCCCTCGAGTCTGAGGGGCACTTCCATCGTTTTGTTGGGTCCGAGTTCTGCCTGACGCGCCGGGATGACGATCAAGGTTCGCTCACGGACCGGTCTGCCTTCCAGGTCAACCACCGTGCCGCGCATCTCCAGCCCGCTGATTGTGCGGCCGGTCAGATTGCGCACCGTCGTTGTCAAGACCATGATGATATCGCCGATGGCGCGCGGAGATTCGGTCGCTTCCGGCTCGTCGACGACGATACGGTCACGATACTGGTCGAACTCGGGCGAGCCGGGCCGGAGCGCTCCTTCGAGTCGCCGTTCCTCGCCGGGAGCCGGCGCGGGCCGCGTCACCAGATAGACGACTCCCGCAACCAGCAGCGCCGTCGCCAGGCCAACGCCGATAAAGATAACGCGTCGGGTGATGTCCTTTTCGGCGGTATTCTGTGCTGGATGCGGCATGGTTCCTAATTTGCGATTTTAGATTTGCGCGCGCCGGTTTGGCAATCATTGAAGTGCGACGACCGCCGGCCGAGCCGATCGAAGCCGGCCGACTTCTCGAAGACGACCCCCGCCGGTCGAGTCATGCGCGCGCCCGCAAATCTGTCGCTCCCGTGACGAGGGTCCCTCGCTTCTCACCGAGAAGCGAGCCGGTTCCGGTGCGCGCCTTGGCGACGCGCGGCCATGTAATCCGGAAACGACTGCCCTCATTTTGTTTACTCTCGACCGTGATCTCGCCTCCGAGCAATTCGACGATCTTACGCGTGATCGCCAGCCCGAGCCCGACGCCGCTGTAGGAACGCGCGAGGCGGTCATCGACCTGCCGAAAGTCGTCGAAAATATATGTCAGCGCATCGTTCGAAATCCCGATGCCGGTATCGTTCACCTCGATGTACCAGCGCTGCTCATCAAGCGGCGCCGCGGTCAGGCGCACCGCGCCGACGGAGGTGAATTTCACGGCGTTGCTCATCAAATTAGAAAGCACTTGCGCGAGTTTGTGCCGATCGGTTGTGATCGGCCCCAGATCCGCCGCAATGTTTGTCTGAAGCTCGATATTTTTCTCGCGCGCTTCGGCGCTAAAATCTTCGAGCACGGCAGCCGCCACCTCCGCGATTTCCACGCTTTCAAGATTCAATGCGGAACGCCCCGCCTCCAGCCGCGAATAGTCCAGCAGATCATTGACGTGTTCAAGCAGCGAACGGGCGTTGCGACCCATGCGCACGATGGCTTCGTTCTGCAGCGGCGCGAGCGGCTGCTGGCGGTCGCGTTCGAGCAACTGACACAAACCGATGATGACGTTGAGCGGTGTGCGCAGCTCATGACTCACGGTCGCCACGAACGCTGATTTCAAACGATCATGTTCGCGCAGGCGGTCGTAGGCATCAACGAGTTCGGTATGCTGGCGGGCTTCTTCCGTGATGTCGCGGAAGACCGCGACCGCGCCCTCGCGATCTCCCGTGTCATTGATCAGCGGGGTCGCGCTGATATCAAGCACGCGCCCCTCGCCATCACTCCGAACGATCTTAAATTGCTCGCCCGAGACTCGCTCGCCGTGTTCGAGCGCGCGCCCGAGCGGTGTTTCCTGTGCGGCGAGTTCACGTCCATCCATGTCGCGCAGCGCCAGATCAGCGATTAAGGCTTCGACGCCATCGCGGAACTCACCGGGATTGCGTCCGAGAATTATTGCCGCCGCCGGATTGATGCGGTAACGTCCGCGCCCGTCAACGATCACGACGCCCTCGTCCATCTGATTGATCACGCTCTCGAGTTCGGCGGCGCGCGCCTTCTCGGCAGCGAAAGCGGCGGTGGCCAGTTTTTCCGCGCGCACGCGTTTCGAGACTTCGGATAAAATCAGGATCAGATCACCACGCTCTTCGCTCGACTCGGCGGTCGGCCACAGAATCACATCCCAGAATTTTGTGCCTTCGTCCGCCTGCCGGTCGCGCGACACCAATTCCAACGGCAACCCGTAATTGACGAACGCCCGGCGCGTGCGGCGGACATCTTCCACCACCTCGCTGAGGACGGCCAGTCCGGCCGCCGCCTCATATAGCCCGCGCCCGGCGAGAGCAATATCCTCGCGGCCCACGAAACGCGCAAAAGTCGAATTGGCTTTACGCACAATGAGGCTTTGATCGAGCACCGCGACGCCGAGTGGAAGGCTATCGAGCACTTCTTCGATGAACGCGCCCTGTGTTTGCAGTTCGTCAAACTTCGTCTGCAAACTCGCCGCCATCACATTGAAGCCTTTGGCGAGAGTGCCGATTTCATCATCCGTCTCGACATCGGCGCGCTCATCGAGCTGTCCCTCGCCGAGCAGCGAGGCCGAGGTGACGAGCTGGCGCAGCGGCTTCGTAAAACGTCCGACGGCCCAGATGGCGAGCAAAATCGAAGCGATCAGGGCGAGCGCCCACGTCGCCGTCAGCATTAGTACGGAGCGGCCCGCCGGTGTGTCTTCGGCCAGTGGGACGCCGATCGCCACGCTCCATCCGAATGGCCCAACGCGCTTCGCGCCGGTGATGCGCACGATGCCATCGCTCCACCGGTGCTGATGAATTTCCGACGGCAGGCTGCTCGGAACCGGAAGCGGCGAGGCGGCCGTGTTGTTTTCCACCGTGCGGCCCCAGGCATTAATCACCGCGATCACGGCATGCTCATCGAGCGACGCCTGTTGCTGAATACGCCTGTAGAGATCACTCGCCGGCGCTTGCGCCAGAGGCATTTCCTGGCCTGCATATTCCGGATGATCTTCGAGCCAGGAAAGGAGCGCGCCGCCAGCAGCGGCCGTCTCGATCCGAGTCAGCAGGGTCGCCTGTTCAGTGATGCTTCGTTGGTGGCTGCGCAGTTGAATGATACTGAGGACGAGCACCGGTAGAGACAGCAAGGCGAGCATCACCAGTAGCTTGGTGCGTACGTCGAATGTAACATGCGGCTCATTTGGTCGCTTCATCACTACTGATTACGTTTCCGGGAAGTTTGTTCGCCGGCGGAGCGGCGGCCACCAGGCGGAGGTGCGCGTGCGCACGCTCGGACGCAAACAGGCGGCATAAACCACCACCGCCTGCGCGATCAACTCATCCACAAAAGCATTTGTGCGCTGCAGCGCATCGCGCAACTCCCAGATATCTCCATCAATGGCGCTGCTGCCTTCGCGCCACAGAAAGTCGGTAAGGACATCGCGAAGAATCATCAACTCTCGTGCCACTTCATCGATCAAACAATCCTGTTGAAATCTGACCTGCGCGTGAAAACGCAAATGGCGGACGCTTCTGGCGATTTCTTCGCCGGAGAGCGCCTTGTCGAGCACCTCCGCGAGTTCCCTTAAAAGCTCCGGCAGGTGCTCGACGAGCTGGTTGTAAGAGAGCTGCGACGGCAGTTCGGTACGGCGGTCGGCATAAATTTCATCGGCCCACGCGCGGGTGATCGAATCGCCATGCTGGTCGAGGAGGAGGGAAAATTTTTCGGCCATGTGCGGGAAATTCGGGCCGTACTGCGAGAGAGCAGGCGTGGCCCTGACTATCTTTCCTTTATTGGAAACTACAAGCGAGGCTTCACGATTTGGCGACGAGGCGATTCAGGAGTTCTTCTAACTGGTCAAAATCAATCGGCTTAGTGACATATTCATTGCACCCGGCGGCGAGGGCATCAGCGTGGAAATCCGCCGTGTCGTGGGCGGAGACGGCGATAATCGGCACTTTGCTGAGTTCCTTCTGTTCGCGAATGCGGCGCGTGGCGGCGAGGCCATCGAGCAACGGCAGGCTCAAATCCATCAAAATCAGGTCGGGAAGCTCGCGCCGGGCGGTCTCCACGGCCTCCTGGCCATTGATCGCCTCCACTACCCGATAACCGCTCATTTCCAGCAACCTTCTCATCATAAAGCGATTATCCTCGAAATCTTCGACCACCATGACCGTCAGGGGCGTGCCTCCCTTCTCTCCCATCCACTCCCTCCCATGTATCGCATTCGCGCTAGTCTTAATTATTTACTACACGTGTCAAGCACTGTCGCTATTACTCGTCTGTATATGATCAACGCACCGCTAGCAACCCCTCTGTTTTTTTGCTAAGATGGCGCATCGAAACGCGACACTAAGAGCGGCCCCCGTTGGGTTTAATTCGTACAGAGGACCAAAGAATTTTCGCCCTTTGTCAGCGCTGACGAATTCCCAAAGCGGAGGCTCGTGAACAAAATGAAGCCGTTAACATCGGAATCAACAGACGCCAACGCCCTTCATGACCTGGGGCGCGCCTCTGTCCAGATCATTCACGATCTAAAAAACCAGCTTAACGGTCTCAAACTCTATGCCACGTTTCTGCGTAAGCGGATGGAGCGCGACGCGCGACCGGCGGATGAGTTGGAAACGCTCGCGAAGCTGATCGCCGGACTGGAACGCGCCGCGGCCGACATGGCCGTGCTTGTCCGCTACGGGCGCTCAGTGGACTTGCGCCGCCAGCCGCGCGCTGATCTGGCCCGCATCCTGAAGGCGGCGACCGCCGACAAACGCGTCGAGATAGCCGCCGGGAGATACGAAGGTGAATTTGACGCCGCGACATTAACCGAAGCGCTGACAAGTGTTACCACGGGTGCGCGCGCCGCTGGCGGCGCAGGCGGGATGGATCGCGCGCTCGAGATTCGATTACGGCGTCAGCAGCGCGCCGCGGGCAAGAAAAGCGCGGGCGAGGATGCGGCGGTCGCTGTCATCGAATGGCGGGGTGTCGCTCTCGCCGCCGACGATGCCAGTGAGAGCGATTTATTTCATTCCTTCACCGGGGGAAGCGGGCTGCGCCTGGCGCTGGCCGCCAAGATTATCAGGGCGCATGGCGGTCAGGTTGAACAAGAAAAAGATACACTGCGTGTGCGCCTACCGCTGAGCAGCGACGGCGGATAAAAGAACAGAGACTTCATCCAGGCCGAGGGCAGTCGGTATCTCAAAACAGGGGGACGACGGAAGGTGGAACGTAAAGACGTACGCATTATGGTGGTCGACGACGAACCGTTGATGGCCGATTCGCTCAAGCAGAATCTTGTCGAGGATGGCTACAAGGTGGATACGGCTTCGACTGGCGCCGAGGCCATCGAGCTTTTTGATCGTGGCAGTCACCACCTGTTGATTTGCGACCTGCAATTGCCTGACATGGACGGCATCGAAGTTTTGCGCCACGCCAAAGATGCGCAACCCTCGACCGAAGTGATCGTCGTGACCGGCTATGGAACGGTCGCGCGCGCCGTCGAGGCGACCAAGGCCGGCGCGTTCTACTTCGTCGAGAAGCCTTTCGATTTCGAGATGCTCCAGCCGCTCGTCGAAAAAGCGCTGGAACGCCGCGAGTTGATGGCCGAGACGGAAACCATGCGCCGGCAACTCTCAACCCGGACCGAGTATTTCAACATCATCGGCGCTTCCAAATCGATGCAGATGATCTATGAAACTATCGAATCGGTCGCCAAATCCGACGCCAACGTTCTGATCGTCGGCGAATCGGGCACGGGTAAAGAACTGATCGCCAATGCGATTCATTACAATTCGCTCCGCGCCAAAAAACCTTTCATCAAAGTCAACTGTGCCGCCCTGCCTAAAGAACTGATCGAATCTGAATTATTCGGCCACACCAAGGGGGCATTCACCGGCGCGCATGCCGACAAAGACGGGCTGATCCAGCATGCGGCGGGCGGCTCGCTGATGCTCGATGAAATCGCCGAGATGCCGGTCGAGCTGCAACCGAAGCTGCTGCGCGTTCTGCAGGAAAGAAGCTATCGCAAGATCGGTTCGGAGCGAACTTACGCCGTCGATTTCCGCCTTATCTCTTCGACGAATCGCCTCCCGGCCGACGCGATCCGCGACGGAATGCTGC
>JANOGZ010001370.1:0-1297 GCA_031406255.1 Pyrinomonadaceae bacterium
AGCGCGCTTTCGGTGAGCAATTGACGAATGACGCGCAGACGCCCGGCGCCGAGAGTCGTGCGGACGGCCATCTCTTTGTGTCTTGCCGCGGCGCGCGCCAGCAGCAGGTTGGCGACGTTGGCGCACGCGATGAGAAGCACAAAGGCGACGGCCCCGAGCAGCGCGAGCAACGACGGGCGGACTTCTCCGACCAGTCGCTCGTGCAACCTGACGAGGTCCACATCCCAGCCGTCGTTCGTCTCTTTATACGCCCGGGCCAGCTGCGCGTTGATCGTACTGATCTGCACCTGTGCCTGCTTCAGGCCCACGCCCGGTGCGAGTCGCGCCATCGCCTGATACGAACGGTTATCACGTACCTCTTCGCCGGCATTGAGAGGAAGCGATGTCCAGAGTTGTGTCTGTTCGGGGAATTCGTACCCGGCAGGCATGACGCCGACGACCGTCACGCTCCGACCACTAACGATGATTTGTCGGCCGATAATATTCTCATCGGAGCCGAATCGCCGCTTCCATAAGCCGTCGCTCAAAACGGCGACCGTCTCCCTCCCAGGCTGCTCCTCTTCGGGAAGAAAAGCGCGACCGAGCGCCGGCTGGATGCCCAGCACGGGGAAGAAACTCGCAGTCACAGCGGCTCTCGGCACACGCTCCGGCTCACCGCCACCTCCGGTAAGGATAGCTCCGCCGGTAACAAAGGCGGTCATATGAGCGAAGACCTGAGTCTGATTTACCCAGTCAACATAATCGGGAGCTGAGATATTGCTATCCGAAATTCCCTTTGACGGATTGATGCCCTTGAAGTGAACGATCTGATCCGCATGCGGGTAAGGAAGGGGTCGCAGCAGCACGGCGTTGACGAGGCTGAAGATCGCCGTGTTCGCTCCGATCCCTAAAGCCAGGACGCACACCGCAACAACTGTGAACCCGGGACTCTTCACGAGCATCCTCAGGCCAAAGCGCAAGTCCTGCCACAATGTCTCCAGCGATCTGAATCCCCACATTTCGCGGCTAGCCTCCCGAAACAGAGTCTGATTACCAAACTGCCTTCGTGCTGCGTACAGTGCTTCTTCCCGGGGCATTCCGTCGGCAATGTACTCCTCGATTTTCTTCTCCAGGTGAAAGCGCATCTCCTCTTCCAACTCGCGGTCCAGTTCATCCCGGTTTAGTAGAAAAAGTAACCGCCTCCAGAGTTCTCTCAGCTTTTCCATTGCCCTTTGGTATTGACGATTTTAAACAGGAGTTTCTTGCCGATTTTTTGATAGCTGCGAAACGTCACCGTTTTCAGCAGTTCGTGCGTGCG
>JANOGZ010000011.1:0-4863 GCA_031406255.1 Pyrinomonadaceae bacterium
ATTCAATTTGTCTGTGGCAAGTAGCTCGCCGAGTTGCTTGCGTGAATGTTGCACGTCGGGACGTGTGAGATAACCGTTGTGATCGTCCGTACCCCACTTCTGCTGTAGTTTCGTGAGCAGTTCGGCCGCACGCGTCGCGTATTCGCGTGCCTTCAGGTCATTTCCGGCGCGCCCGCTCGCGCGCGCGGCGATCAGCCAGGCACGCCATTCCGAGTCTTGCTGGCCCGTCCCGGCAAAGATCGACTGCGCCTCCAGCGCGCTCGCCAGCGCGCCCGGCGCGTCCGCATTTTCGAGTAGCGCCGCAGCCAGCGCGAGCTGCGTTTTGGAACGCAGCCACGGATCGCGCGAGGTGGCTGCCGCCGCCGCCTCCTTACAGTAAGCGAGTCCCTCGCGACGCGCGCCCGTGTGGCTCAGCGCGAGCCCGAGGACGAGTCTGGCCTGGGTGGCCGGATACGGATACTGCGTGCCGGCGAGCGCGAGCGCCTGCTCCGCTTTCGCTTTCGCTTCCGGATAGCGGCGCTCGCTCAGATTCATCTCGGCATAGACCTGCGCAACTTCGGCGGAGAGCTTTTTATATCCGCCGCCGGGCTGCGCCGCCAGCGCCGCGGCTTCGTCGAGCACGGCGCGGGCCTCCGCGTAACGACCGAGCTGCCATAACATATTGCCGCGCTGCGCCAGGCTGTAACCGATGCTGAGCTGGTCGCCCAGCGATTTGCCGATCGCGTATTTCTCCTCGAACCGACGGAGCGCATCCTGGTACTGCTCCCGCTGGGCAAGGACCATACCGATTCCCTCGTATGAGAGCGCCGACTGTGATTGGTCGCCGACCTCTTCGGCAAGCTGAAGCTGCCGCTCGAAAGCGTTGAGCGCCTCCGCGTAATCGCCCTCCTGACGCTTGCTGTGCCCGATCAGGGTCAGCGCGAGCGCGGCCTCTTTGCGGTAACCCGCCCCCTGGTAAAAGGCCAGCGCCTGCTCGATGAAGCGCACGCCCTCGCGCGTCTCGCCCTGCTTGGTGCGCAGGCTGCCCATCATGAACATGGCGCGCGCTTCGTTGCGACGCCCCTTGTATCTCTGCGCGAACTCGAGCGCCTGCTTGAAATATTTTTCGGCATCGGGGTAATTACCGCTGACAAAAAATGCGCTGCCGAGATCGACAAGGCCACGCGCCGTGAGATTCTCCATGTTATTGGCCTGCGCCAGATCAACCGCCTCGCGCGCATACTGCTGCGCCTGCGACGGATTGCCCTCTGTATAAACGACGCTGCTCAATTGCAGCAGCGTCTTGATCTGCTGGTATTCATTGGCCGTCGCCCGCGCGATATCGAGCGCCTTTTGTAATGCCGCGCGCGCTTCCGCCACCTTTCCCGTATTGTCAAAGAGGCGTCCTCGCTGGTAGAGCACTTCCGCGCGTCCCTCGATGTTGCCGAGTGCCTCGAAGAGCTGTTCGGCGCGCTCGAGCGCCACAAGTGCGCTGGCCATATCCTGCTTACGCCCGTAGAGAATGCCGAGATGTAAAAACGCCGTCGCATATCGTGGATTCTGCTCCGTCGCGGCGACACAGCTCTCGATCGCCTTCTGCCATTCACCGGTCTCTCCAAGGGCGCGTCCGAGATCGACATACGCCTGAGGCTTCTGCGGGTCGAGCCGCGTGATTTCGCGATAGGCTTCGACGGCGCGCGAGGAATTGCGCGTGACGGTCGAGGTGATGGCCTCGAGGTAGAGCGCATCCAGTGGCGGGAGTATCGAGCGATCGGGCACGAGCGTGGCGACGCGCAGGAGCGCGTCTTTCGCCCGATCAGAATAATCGAGTTCCGTCCACGCCTCGGCGAGGCGGGCGTGCGCGAGCGCAAACTTTTCATCCGTTTTGATGGCTTGTTCGAGAGCCAGGCTCGCCTGGTAAGGCGCGCCGTCGCGCAGCGCCGCGGTGCCTTTTTCGTATGCTTCGAGGGCCTCTGGCAGCGGCCGGTGCGGCGCCGGGCGCCACCACCGCGTGAGGCCCCAGAAGGCGAGCACTACTACCGGCAGCACGATCAGGAAAGCGGCGATCGAGAGGCGCGGTCGCCGCAGGTTATCTGACAGGGTGATCAACGCGCTGGTGCGAAGCGCCGGCGACTGCTGTGTCAGTCGGCGCGTGCGGGCCATATCACCCGTTGAGAATCCGGCACGAAGGGCGCGCAGATCTTTGACCAACTCTCCGGCCGACTGGTAGCGATCTTCGGGTTTTTTGGCGAGGGCCTTTAGTGTGATGCGATCGAGTTCCGGCGGCACGCGCGGGTTGAAACTGGAGGGCGGCGGCGGGTCGACATGTAGAATCTGCGCTCCGATCTCGATCACGTTTGCGCCGGAGAAGGCCGGACGACCGGCGATACACTCGTAGAGCAGCGCGCCGAGCGCAAACAGATCGCTCCGCGCGTCAACCGGCGCGCCGCGTGCCTGCTCGGGCGACAAATAGAGAGGCGTCCCGATGACCACATCGCTACGCGTCCGCATGGAGAGCAAAGTTTGCGCCTGCGGGTCGGCTTGAAGCTTATCGTGAGTATCGTTTAACTGCTTGGCGAGCCCGAAATCAAGCACCTTGACTTCGCCGCGGTCATTGATGAGAACGTTGCCGGGTTTGATATCGCGATGAATTACGCCGCAGCGGTGTGCTTCGGCGAGGGCATCCGCCGTATCCTCGATAATCTCGACGGCGCGCGCCAGTGTCAGGCCGTTCGCATGGAGCAGATCGCTCACGGTCTGCCCGGTGATCAATTCCATCACGATGAACGGCTGGCCGTCGCTCGTTTCGCCGAAATCGTAGATGGCGGCGATATGCGGATGGCTGAGCGCCGAGATGGCTCGCGCTTCGCGCAGGAAACGCGCGTGATAACGGTTATCATCCGTGCCCGCCGCAACGGGAAATTTAATCGCCACCCGGCGATGAAGATGCGTATCTTCCGCGAGATAGACCACGCCCATGCCGCCTTCGCCGATACGACTGAGAATGCGGTAATGGGAGACGATTTGGCCGATCATGTATTCGGATGCCTTCGATCAGAGCCAGACGAAGGAAAGCAAGGATCAGAAACAGCCCGGCGGCGTTCTAAGATGATCACGACCGATCTTCTGCAGCGGATGCTAATGCGCCCGTATTCTGCGCCAAAGCCGGCCGCTTTTCAAGACGAAAACCACGCGCTGAGGTCAGGCGCGCGCGCTCAGGTGTTGAGGGAAGGGGAATAATTTGATTGGCCGGATACGCTCCGGGCTCCCATTCTACACCGCCGCCGGTGCTCTCGCCGAGCATCTCTCGCCGACCGACGGAGGCGCTCGCGCTCGCCGGGATGAGTCATAGGCCGGAAGCCTGCGGCTTGATTTGCACATCAAATGGCGGCATACTTTTGCGCGTAAAGGCTCCTGCTCTCGCGCGTCAAAGGTGATGCGCCTGCCCGCGGCATAGAAGGCGACGGCGTTCGGCTGAGGAGAGAGCGAGGTTGGGTTTATTGACTAGTTAGAAGCCGCTCTCGTTGGTTTCAGAGCATCGGGCGTGTCGCCCTTGATCGTCAGGCAAGAGGACATGCAATTTCTCTTAAGACCTTGAATCAAGATCGCCCGCGCTTCCTTTGACCTCGATAAAGGATGAAGATAATGGGTACGAAACTTTACGTGGGCAATCTCTCCTTCCGCACGACCAGCGAAGAATTACGCGAGTTGTTTGGGCAGGCGGGTACGGTCGAGTCAGCTTCGGTGATCGAGGATCGCGACACGGGTCGCTCGCGCGGCTTCGGGTTCGTCGAAATGGCGACGCCGGAGGAAGCAACAACAGCGATCGAACAATTCAACGGCAAGGAGATCGGCGGCCGTAATCTGACCGTCAATGAAGCGCGCCCGAAGACCGATCGAGGCGGTGGTGGTGGTGGCCGCGGAGGCTACGGCGGCGGTGGGGGCGGTTATGGCGGTGGTCGCGACCGTGGCGGTCAGGGCGGCGGCGGTGGTGATCGCGGCGGTGAGCGCGAGCCGCGCTGGTAAATTTTCACATATGATGCGCTCAAGCGCCGCAATGGAGGTGGAACACTTCGTTCCTCAACCATTGCGGCGCTCGTTCTTTAGCCATTTTCGTAAGCGTTCAGCCATCAGCGGTCAGCCGGTTATGTGTGGCGTCGATCATTCATGACGCGCGCTTCTTTATTTTAGCTGAAAGCTGAAAGCTTACTGCTCAACGCTTACCTGTTTTCTTTATCTATTTACGCGGGGCGGGGGTGACTTTGAACTGGAGGCGCGCGCCATCGCGCATGACCTCCACTTCATACTCCTGCCCGGCTTTCATCTCGGAGAGCGCATAGGTGTAATCATAGACGCTGCGCACGTCGTGTCCGGCCATTTTGACGATCCGATCGCCGGCCTTGAGTCCGGCTTTGGCGGCCGGCGAATCATCCCTCACGGCGTCGAGCTTCATCCCGTCGCTCGCGTCGGCATAGTTCGGAACGGTGCCGAGATAAACACGGAAATTTGAAGAACGCCGCGTGCCTTCGCTCTTGGCGACCGTGTATGTCGGCCGCTGGTCGCTGGCCTCGGCGATGCGCGCCAGATCGCTGACGAACGAGAGGATTCGCGCTTCGCCCTCATAGTTGATCTTCTCGGCGGTGTCCGAGGGCTTATGGTAATCCTCATGTGCGCCGGTGTAGAAGAAGAGCACGGGCGTCTGCTTGGCGTAGAACGAGGAATGATCGCTCGGCCCGAATCCGTCTTCGTTAAGCGTCAGCGTGAAACGTTGTCTTATGTCAATCGTGGCCGCCGGCTGACCATTGCTGCCGACGATCACCATCGTAGCGCCGCTACTACTGGTCGCGGCCGGCGCGACGCCCGCACCCGCCGTCAACTTTGTGT
>JANOGZ010000041.1:0-7903 GCA_031406255.1 Pyrinomonadaceae bacterium
TCTTCGATCGACGCGCCGGTCAATTTCATCGCTCATCGCTTCCCTTCATAACGCTCACGCAACAACGTGACCACTTTATCCGTCTGCACCCCGCGCGAACCCTTCACCAGGACGAGGTCGCCCTCACGCACTTCGGCGGCGAGCGCCACCGCCGCCTCTTCCGACGACTCGAAGAATCTCGTCCTCCCGGCGCTCATTCCGCACGCCCGCGCGCCCGCGATCAATTCCTTCGCGAGCCCACGCACACCCCACAAAAGATCAACATTCAGCGCCGCGATTTCACCTCCCGCCTCATTGTGCATCCGCGCGCCTTCCGGCCCGAGTTCGAGCATCTCGCCGGCGACGACGATCGTGCGCCCCGCCGCGGGAGCGCCCCGCACGCCGCTCTCTGCCGCGGCGGACCCGGCCGCCGCCACCGCCTGCACCATGCTGAGCAGCGAGCGCGGGTTCGAGTTATAGGAATCATCAACCACCGTAAACCCGGCGGTGAAGCCCAACACTTCGCCGCGCATCTCCGAAGGCACCGCCAGCGCCAGAGCGCGTCCGATCTCTTCCGGCCCGATCTCGAAACATGTGGCGACGGCCGCCGCCGCCAGCGCATTCATCAAATTGTGATGTCCGGGCATCGGCAATTCCGCGTGCGCTTCGCCGCGCGGCGTCCGCAGGCGAAAACGGCTCCGCCCGAACACCGTCGTCTCGATCTCAGTCGCCATCACATCGGCCGCCTGTTCAATACCGAAAGTGATGACCCTCTCGCTGCGGTGAAGCCGGCGCATCGCCGCGACCAGCTCATCGTCGGCATTGAGCACGGCCGTTCCGCCGTCCTTGAGTCCCTCGACGAGCTGCGCTTTCGCCGCCGCGATGTTTTCGATCGTGCCCATGAATTCCAGATGCACCGGCGCGACCAGCAGCTCGACGCCGATATCGGGAGGCGCGATCTGGCAGAGCCGCGCGATCTCCTTCGGCGTTGACATTCCCATTTCGAGTACGGCCATGTCGAAATCGTCCGGCTTCGCGCCTCCTGTTTCCATCTGCAGGATGGAAAGCGGTAACCCCAGCTCGTTATTAAAATTCTTTCGACTTTTAAGGACGCGCTTTCCTCCGGCCTGCGCGAGCAGATGCGCCGTCAGGTCTTTCGTCGTCGTCTTGCCCGCGCTGCCGGTAATGGCGATGACGGGCCGTCCCCACATTTCGAGGACGCTGTGCGCCAGGCTTTGTAAAGCCTCGATGGCGTCATCGACGAGCAGCAAGCGTTCACGGTAGCCGAGCAACTCCGCGTCTGCTTCGACGCGCGCCGTGCGCGCCACCGCCGCTCGTGCGCCGCGCGCGAATGCTTCGGGGATGAAACGGTGCGCGTCCGTGAAAGACGTCCCCGTAAAACCATGCCGCGCGTAATCTTCCGGCGACAGTGCGAAGAAAAGCTCGCCGGACGCGACCGAGCGCGAATCAATCGAGAAGCCGGCGATCTCTGTGTCGAACTCTTCACCCCTCCCCGCGATTGAAGCGCGCATCAGCCGCGCCGCCGTCTTCGTGTTCACGCCTCTGCTTCTTCCTCAACGCCGAATCTGAAGGGCTCCTCGCGCGCCGCAGTCGCGCCGCCGTCTTCGCCCGACTCCGAAAAGGGCGCGGTGGCGCGCGCTTCCTCCCCGGCCTCAGTTGCCGGGGCAGCGGTTGTCGAAGCCGCTCCCGGGCATGTGTCGAGCGCGGCATCTGTTATTTTCTGAATTGCGTGATGGCGCCGCAGACGCTCCCGACACCCGGCGATGCGGCGTCTCAGGTCGCCGCTCGGATAACGAATATTTTTCTGCGGAAGCGCCATGATTAATCTTTGCTTTGTGATTTCGGGTTGTGGATGCGGACGTAGAATGCAAAACCCGAAATCTCCTAGTTGCCTCTTCCAAAATCAACGCGCACGACCTGACCCGCTTCCACGCTGGCGCCGGCCACCGGCTGCTGCTGCTCGGCGCGCCCGTCGCCGCGCGCTTCGAGATGAAGTCCGAGCGGCGCGCAGATGCGAATAGCATCGCGGACGCTCCGACCGCGCAAATCGGGCATCCGCAGGGCCCCGTCCGTGGCCGCCGCGTAAACGATCTCGCCGCGCGTTGCCGCGTCCGCGCCGCGCGCCGGCTCAACCTCCGGCAACCACATCGGCGACTCCACTTTGTCGTTCTCCTGCGGTCGCCTCGCAGAGGAGCGCGCGCCGACGCTCACCGTCGGCTGTGCCCAACGAGCTTGCGCGATCATTTGTTGATCGACAGCCGGAGGCTTCGGTTCCGCATCCGGCACAACATTCATATAGGGCAGCACGCTCTCGGCGATTTCGCGGAAAGCGGGTGCGGCCACATCACCGCCGTGATACGCGCCGACGGGTTCGTCAATGACGACGACGATGACGACCGAAGGGTTCTCAACCGGCGCGAAGCCGGCGAACGAGGCCACGTGTTTCGTCTTTGAATATGTTTTGGTGCGCGGATCGATCTTTTGCGCCGTACCGGTCTTGCCGGCGGCCGTGTAACCGTCGAGCTGGGCGGTGCGGGCCGTCCCCTTGAGGGTCACGCTCTCAAGCATACGCCGCACCACGCGCGCCGTTTCAGCGCTCGTCACCCGATGCTCGACCGGCGGCGCGCGCTGGACGAGCGTTCCGTCGGCGGCGCGCGTCGCGCGCACCAGGTGCGGCGCGATGCGCACTCCATCATTGGCCAGCGCGCCGAAAGCGGCCGCCATTTGCAGCGGCGTCACGCCGATCTCCTGTCCGATCGCGATCGAACCGATCGAAGACGGCTGCCAGCGCGACGCCGGGCGCAACAGCCCCGCCGTCTCTCCCGGAAGTTCTATGTTTGTGCGCGCGCCGAAGCCGAAGCGCGTGATGTAGTCGTACATTCGCTCGTTGCCGACGCGCAGACCGAGTTTGATCGCGGCGACGTTGCTGGATTTGGCCAGCGCCTCCGTCAGCGTCAGCGTGCCGAAGGCCGTGTGATCGCGCACCAGTCGCCCGGCGATTCGGATCGCGCCCATCTGGCAATCGATGCGCTCGCGGGGCTGCGCCAGCTTCTCTTCGATCGCGGCCGCGAAGGCGACGATCTTGAAGGTCGAGCCGGGTTCGTAGATGTTTTGCAAAGCCTCATTGGTGCGCTCTTCCGCGGCCAGCTTCGCTGCCTGATGCGGGTCGAACGTCGGAGCACTGGCCAGCGCCAGTATTTCGCCGGTGCGCGGATCGAGCACGATCGCGGTACCGGCGCGGGCGCGGGCGCGCGAGACGGTCGCGGCCAGCACGCGCTCGGTCTGATACTGGATGCTCTGATCGATGGTGAGCACGACGGATTGACCGGCGCGCGCCGCGACCTCGACGCTTTCGTAAGGTCTGCGGCGCGCATCTCCCTCGACCAGGAGTTTGCCCGCCCCGCCGACCAACTCCGCATTGTAGTACTGCTCGACGCCCGCCAGTCCGTCCCTGTCCATTCCGACGAAGCCGAGCACGTGCGCCGCGAGCGTGCCATTCGGGTAATGGCGCGTTGGTTCTTTGAGCGAGTGAATCCCGCCGAGCCCGAGCTGCCTGAGGCGCGCGCTCCGACCGGCGTCGAGTTTGCGTACGACCCACGTGAATTTGCGATTCGCCTCTCTCGCCTGCTTGAGTTGTGCGGCCAGCTTCGAACCGTCGATGCCGATCACGGAGGCGAGTTGCGCCGTCGTCTTGTCAATGTCCGCGATCTCTCCGGGCACCGCGAAAAACGACTCGGCGTCGACACTGCGCACGAGTTCGCGGCCGTGCCGGTCAAGAATAAGGCCGCGCGCCGCGCTCGTTTCGACTGCCGCCTGCTGCTGCGCGCGGGCGCGCGCGCTCAACCACTCGTGTTGCGCCGTTTGCAGATAAACAAGGCGCGCCGCGATGACGACCATCCACAGTGAAAGCAATAAGACGACGGCGGTGGCCCGCCGCCGCAAGCGATCAGGTCGCACCGTTGATTGCGCGCCAAAGCGTTCGGGTATAAAAGACGGCGGCTTTTTCATCAGACTCGCAGGTTGTGCGACAAGCTAGCATTCACTGATATCGCCGATGCGATCCGGGAGAGGACTCGGCCGGCAGCGGCAGCACCGAATTGGAAATTTTCTTCTGCTAACGATTAAGCGAGGCTCCAGCTGATCCGACGAAGGCCGGATTTCCCGGATGCCACATGCCCGCCTCAACGCTCTTCGTTCCGGCATCTATCTGCGCGGGTCGCGTCGGCTGGAGGCCGATTGCGCGCGCGGCGCGTTCGAGTCGTAGCGGAGCGGCGCTCTCGTCGAGCGCCATCAGCAGCCGTTGCTGTTCCTCCAGGAGGCGCGCCCGCTCACGGCGCAATTCCTCGTTTTTATAGCCGTGGCGGACGGCCGCAAAATGCTGGCGCGCTGCGATAATAAAGCCGCCAGCAAGCACCAGCCCGCACACCAGCAGCCAGAGTTGCCGCGCAAACGCGCGTCGGTCGCGCTCGCGTCGGACGGTGAAATTCAGGTGGTGCTGCGGCATTCTTCTCATTACAAATTTTGAGCCTCGAATTGCTTACTGGGCCGCGGGGGTAAACCGTCAAGACCGAGGGGAGGTGGGAACACGGGGTCTCAGAAATTCTCAGCACGCCGCTCCGGTCAGCTCACATCGAGTTTCTGGCAGGCGCGCAATTTGGCGCTGCGGGCGCGCGGGTTTTCATCAATTTCCGTCTGGCTCGGGGTGAGCGGCCGCCGCGTCAGGATGTCCGCGACGCGGCGCGCTCCGCACGAGCAGTGGCCCGCGCGTGGATCACACTCGCAGTGTCCTGCCAGGCGGCGCAACGTTCGCTTCACAATGCGATCCTCCAGGGAGTGAAAACTGATCACCACGAAGCGGCCCGCCGGTTGTAAAAGATCAACAGCCGTCTCGATAAATTCGCTGAGACCTTCAAGCTCGTGATTGACGGCGATGCGCAATGCCTGGAAGGTACGTGTCGCCGGATGAATATGCTCGGTGCGCTTCCGGTGCCCGACGGCGCGCGCGACGAGTTCGGCCAACTCGCGGGTCGTCGAGATGGCGCCTCCGGCGCGAGCGCGCCGTTCGACGATCCAGCGCGCGATCCGCCGCGAGCGTCGTTCCTCACCGTATTCAAAGATGATTCGCGCGATCTCTTCCTCTGAAAGACGCGCGAGCAACTCGGCGGCCGTCTCGTCATCGCCGGCGGCGTCCATCCGCATATCGAGCGGCGCATCATGGCGAAAACTAAAGCCGCGTGCGGGCGTATCGAACTGGAGCGAAGAAACGCCGAGGTCGGCCACCACGCCGCTCACCTTCTGCTCGCCTTCCGCTTCGACGACCCGAGCGATCTCGCGAAAGTCTGCATGCACGGCATGAAAACGAACGCGGAAGCGCGCCAGACGCTCCCGCGCCAATTCCAATGCGTCGCGATCACGGTCAATGCCGATCACGCGCGCCGCGGGTGATGCCTCGAGAATCGCTTCGCTGTGCCCGCCAGGGCCGAGCGTGGCATCCACAAAAAGACCGCCGTGCTCCGCCGCGGCGAGATGACTGAGCGTTTCCTGAAGCAACACGGGGCGATGGGGCGCGCCCGGCCCCCCACCAGGCGCAACCATCACCACCGCCCCGTGAACTCGTTCAAAGAACAATAAATAAATGGCGCATCAGAGGTATCAGCTCTTGTGCTCGTGCCCGTTACTTTTCCTGTCGCCATTCGGATTAAATACCGAGTCGCGCGATCGCCGCCTCATCCTCTTCCAGATACGGGTCGGAGATCAGACGCTGCTCGAATCGCTCCAGTTCCCAAACATCCAGATATGTCAAATAACCGAGCACCGCGACATCCCCCATCACGCCCGCGCTCTTTCGCAGAAGCGGATGGATGAGAATCCGTCCCTGCCCATCGATCGTCGCCTGCTGGCCGTAGTAATTGGTTCGATCAAGAAACTTGCGCCGCGCCGGATCCATCGTGGGCAGAAGCGCCAGACGCTGCTCGATCGATTCCCATTCGGGCAACGGGTAAATGCGAACGCTCTCGCCCGTCAGGCTTGTGATATAAGCCTCCCGTCCATACTTTTCTTCGATCTGGCGGCGGAATGCGGTCGGCACCTTCAAACGCCCCTTCAAGTCTATGCGCGCCGTGTAATTTCCTCTTAACATGGCGTTTCGGCGGACCGACGAAGGGAGAGTTGCTTAAAACTTCCAGTAGAACTTTAACCAATGGCCCCAAGCTACTCTGAAAAGCCCACTTTTAGCCACTTTTTACCACCCGCCGCGCATAGTACGCCCCTCAATGGAGGCCTGTCAAGAGCAAAAACAGTGTCGAACAGAGAATTTTTTAAGCACGATATGGTGTAAATTCCCCCTGCTTGTTCGGGCGTAGCAAACTCGGCCGGCATCCTGTATAGTGGCGCCCCATGCGAGCAAACTGTCGGCACCGGCCCGGGGCTACTGACCACGGATGAGTTTTGGCGGGCTCTTATTCTTCGGCACCCTGGTGGCACTGGCTAATGTACTCGGCGGGCTGTTGCTCGCGCGGCCCGGCACGTCGCTCCGCAACACGCAGTTTCTCCGATATCTCATTGCCCTCGGGGCGGGCTTCATGCTCGCCGCAATATTTATCGAGGTCTTGCCGGAAGCGGTTCGCCTGTGGTCTGCCGCCGACACCGGCACGGGCAAGACGGCCCACGGCGTGGTGGGGGCGATGACGCTGCTGCTCGGCGGGTATCTCCTGATCCATCTCTTCGAGCACACCATCGCGCCGCACTTTCATTTCGGCGCCGAGACACACCCGGAAGCGCTGCTGCGCCCGACGGCCGCCTACACGGCGCTCGGCGGTCTCTCCATTCATACGTTCTTCGACGGCGTCTCGGTGGCGGCCGCCTTTCTGGTTGATTCTAAAGTCGGCCTCCTGGTCTTCGTAGCGATCTTGCTGCACAAGGTACCCGAAGGCTTTACGGCCGCCTCGATCATGCTCGCCTCGGGCCGCTCGCCGCGGCGGGCGCTCTTTGCCACGCTCGTCATCGGCGCGGCGACGCTGGCCGGCGTGATCAGCGTCGCCCTGCTGCATACGAGAATGGAGAATGCTATTCTCTATGCGCTCCCCTTTTCGGCCGGCGTCACGCTCTATGTCGCCGCCAGCGACTTGATTCCGGAGGTCAACCACCTCGAAGAGAAGAACCCGCGGGTCTCGATCGTCGTATTCGGGGGTGTCGCTTTTTTTTACCTGATGCATCTGCTGATCGAACGTTGATGGCAAGAGTTGGAGACTAACTTCATGGTACGGATGAGGGCCATCGAAGCAGGGTTTTCGTATACTGCTTCTTACTGTTATCATCCAGCGCAGGCAATGCTAAACAGAACCCGTCACACACGGCTCGCGATATTCGCTTCTCTGTGCCTGTATCTGCTCTTCGGCGCAGCGAGCGTCGAGGTGCGCGCGCAGACCGCACCATCACCGCTTCCGGCGCCGACCGGATATGTCAACGATTATGCCGGTGTTATTGACCAGACGACCAAGGCGCAACTGGAAACGATCCTCACCAACCTGAAAGAACGGGCCGATATCGAGTTTGTGGTGGCGACCGTTCGAACCACGGGCGACCAACCGATCTTCGATTACACGCTGGCGGTCGCGCGCGGGTGGGGCATCGGTGCGAGCGAGGGCGAGAAGAACGGGTTGCTGCTGCTCGTCGCCGTGGATGATCGTAAATATCAGATCCAGGTCAGTCGTCACCTCGAAGGCGACTTGCCCGATGGACTCGTCGGCGAGCTCGGCCGTCGCATGCGCGGATCGTTTCGCGCCGGCAACTACAGCGAGGGCATCGCTCTCGCCGTGCAGACGTTCGTCGCGACGCTATCGGAAAAGCGCGGTTTCAGCATCGAAGGTATTGACCAGAGCCTTGCGTACCGCGCCGAGCGGGC
>JANOGZ010000119.1:0-1233 GCA_031406255.1 Pyrinomonadaceae bacterium
CTCCTGCAGCGTGATATTAACCACCTGCATCCCGCCCCGCCCGTCGCCCACGATGTTGACATCCCCGACTTCGCGGATGAAGTTTCCGAACAGTCCGGACCAGATCATCCGCATCACGGCGGTCAGGCTGAAGAGATTCCCCAGGCGCGTGTAGAAAAGCTGTTCGATCACCTTGGCGAAGGCCGTCGGGATAAAGTAGATCCCGAGCAGCGCCGCGCTGGCGACGACCCGCCACTTGACCCATGCCGAGATGGCCTGGGAAAGCAGCGCGAGGAGGATAATCCACACCCAGCTCCCGAGAAGGATCGCGCCGGCGATCCACAGATTCGCGGCAAACCAGCGCGCGCCCTCGAGGTACGATTGAAAGAGAAAAACCAACAGCCCCGGCGCCCACGTGATGGCCGACAGCAGGATCACGACCACGCTCATCTTGCCGACCACGTATTCGGCGCGCGTAAAGGGACGGCACAGGTAGAGCGGCAGCGCATTGTTCGCCAGGTCGCGCGAGATCAGCGGCGGCCCGACGAGCAGCGCCAGGAAAAATCCGAACGCCCCCTGCGTGACGACGAACGTCTGGAAGAAAGAAGCGTTGATCGGCACGAGCTCTTTGACGTTTAATTGCAACAGGGCGATGGCGTTCGCGTTGTGATGGAGATAAACGAGGATCGCCGCGATCAGCGGATACGCAAAGCAGATGGCGAAGAACGCGGTGAAGAGCTTCGACCGGAAGACATCCCGGTAGGCATGACGCGGTATGATCAGAAAGCGCGACCAGCTCGGCGTCACACGGCCCGTGTAAGGGCGATACCTGTGCTCATAAACTGCCATCGCCATTGCCCTCCATCGCTTTCAGGAAAATGTCTTCGAGCGAGTCGCGCTTGAAATTCAGCCGGCGGATCTGCACCCCCCGCTCGGCGGCGATGCGGTAGAGATCGCGTATCTCGACCGCCTCCGGCAAGACCAGTTTGAGCCGGCGGTCGCTCGTTTGCGCATATTCGCAGCCCAGCCGACCGACCGCCTCGGCGAACGCGCCGCCGTCTCCGCGCGTCTCCAGTTCGATAAACTTACGGTTCGCTTTGCGCTCTTCTTCGAGATTGCAGTAGACGGCGATGCGCCCTTCCTTCAAGACCAGAATCTCCTCGCAGCACTCTTCGACGTCGCGCAGCAGGTGCGAGGAGAGGATGACGCGGACCTCGCCGGCATCGCGGATGTCGCGGATGAGCTGCAACATGC
>JANOGZ010000235.1:0-1005 GCA_031406255.1 Pyrinomonadaceae bacterium
GACGTTCGTCAGGTCGTACCCGATAAGGTTCCAGTCGCCGGAGGTCCGCCTGATCTTTCGGATCAACAGGAAACTCGACTGGAACGTGGGCTACCAGTACTACGACTATCTGGAGCGGTTCAGGGACGTGCAGACGTATCCCTCGCAGAACTATCACGCGCACCTGCCTTACACTTCGCTCCGCTTCTACATCGGCGGCGGCGAGCGTTGAATCGGTATGCACAGCAGGTGCGCCGCGGTGAAGTCGCGTCCCCGTCCCCCGTTGAAGGGGAGGATAGCAAGCCTTGAATCGTGCAGGCGCGCGGCCACGGGCTTGCCTTGCGTGGTTTTATCATAGTGGCTTCGGGGACGGTGCGAGAGGCGATGACGAGCGGGCCATTTGGAAATGTAATCAGGTATAAAGCGGTCGCGCTGGCGACGTTCGTCGCCGTCGCCTCACTCGTCTCCGTGGGTCCGAGGCTCGTCTCGACGGCGGCCGAACCGGGCGGAGCGAACGCGCCGCAGAGTCGCGCGCGGTCGAGAGGAGGCCGTAGCACTGGCACAGTCCGGCGGGCGCGCGCCGACTACTCGAAGTTTTCACACCGCGTCCTCGAACACCAGCGGCAGGCGTGCGACTCGTGTCACAAGTTCCCCTCACCGAACTGGAAGGAGGTGCGCGCCGGGGACGCGGCCTTCCCCGACGTGACCGAGTACCCGCAACATGCCTCGTGTCTCGACTGCCATCGCCAGCAGTTCTTCGCTCGTGAGCGCCCCGCCCCGCGAATCTGCGCGGTCTGCCACACGGGTGTCACCCCGCGCAACACCACGCGCCACCCGTTCCCGAACCCCGCCGAGGCTTTCGACGCTTCGGCGAAGGGGCGCACCGCCCATTCGGATTTCGATATTAACTTTCCCCACGTTAAACACCTCGATCTTTTTGCCGGGCGGCGCACGGCCGACGACGGTGCGGGCGCGCGTTTCGTGCGCGTATCGATCCGGCGCGCGGGCGCGTTCACGAATCAGGAG
>JANOGZ010000278.1:0-1733 GCA_031406255.1 Pyrinomonadaceae bacterium
TCTTCGAGCGGTTCTTCCTCGGCGATGAATTTACGATTCGTGGTTACAATGTGCGCTCGATCAGCCCGGTCGTGCCGCTCGATGTGTTCGTCACTTCGCGCAACGTCATCGTCGCGTCGAATGCGATCGGCGCACCCGTTCCCGTCCCGGACATGCAGTCGCTGTCCAACATCGGCGTACTCACGGGAGCGGGCGGTAACAACAGCGTGCTCGTCCAGCGCGACCTCCGCTTCCTCGGCGGCGATACGCAGCTGCTGGGGAATTTCGAGTACCGGATTCCGATCTTCGGCCCGGTCGCGTTCGCCGTTTTCGCCGATATCGGCACGGCCTTCAATTTGCGCAGCGGCGCCGACCAGACCTTCTCGACCAACTTCCTGCCCGACCAGCCGTTTTTATCAAATCTGGGTGGCTTGAGTTCGCTGGTGGCGCGCGCCAATCCGTCGCTGGCGCTGTCACCATTCGGCGCGGTCGATCCCGTGACGGGATTCCCGATCAGCGGCCTGCTGGTGCGCGATAACCGGTTCGTGACGCGCGAGGAATTCAACCAGGCGCTCCGCATCGGTCCGCTCGATCCGCTGACGGGATTGCCGATCGGCTTCCAGCAGGTGTTCCTGCGCGGCGAGGCGCAGACCAACACGGTGGTGCGCCTTTCGCAGAGCGCTTTTTCGGGAATCAGCGACTACCGATCCAGCGTCGGAGGCGAATTACGCATCCAACTGCCCGTCGTCAACGTGCCGTTTCGTTTAATCTACGCATATAATCCGAACGCGCGGCGTGGGCAGTCTGCACAATTACCCGGCATTGATTTCCAGGAAAAGAAAAGCGTTTTCCGCTTCAGCATCGGGCGGACTTTTTAACTGTTTGACGTTAAACTACAGGCGTCGGCGCGCAAAAGGAGGGCGTTTCCAGCGAGAGATCGTAACGCCGCCGAAGTGCGTACGTCCTTTTTCCCAACTGTTAAGGAGCAGTACAATAAAAACATGAGACTATTTCGTTTAACCGCCGCAGGGGCAGTCGTTTTGACGGCCGCGTTCGCGGCCTCCGCGCAGCAGCCGCCGGCCAGCCGTCCCGCGCCCGCCGGCGCGCAGGGGGCCGCCGCGATCATTCCCGAGAGCAAGATCGCCATCATCAACACCGACGCCTTTGCTGATACCAAATCCGGAATCACGCGTCTCGTCAATGCGATGGGCGGCGTCGATCGCGAGTTTCAGCCGCGCCGCACCGAACTGCAAACCCTGCAGACGCGCTACAACCAGCTGGTCGAGGAGATCAAAAAAATCCAACCGCTGGCTGACCAGACGGCGCTGAGCCAGAAGGCCGAGCAGGCCGAGACGCTCAAGCAAGACATAGAGCGCAAGCAACAGGATGCGCAGCGCGCCTTCGAAAAGCGGATGCGCGAAGCCATCAACCCGATCTACGACGATATCGGCAAAGCGCTCGAAGGATATGCCCGGCAGCGCGGCATTACGGTGATCTTCGATGCCAGCAAACTCGGCGGCATCATGTTCATCACCAACGACAGCCTCGATATCACGCGCGAATTTGTCGTGGAGTATAACCGGCGTAACCCGGCGACCGCATCGACGACGGCACCCGCACGATAAATGGTGGCGACGAGAGTCGGGGGCGGTCGGGCGAAGTATTATTAGGTCCTCGCCGCCCCCAGTCCAGTTCAGCGAATACTATGGAAACGGTCCACGAAGCACGCGCCAACCAACAAAACCAGCCGCAAC
>JANOGZ010000315.1:0-3877 GCA_031406255.1 Pyrinomonadaceae bacterium
GTTCTGAATCGCCCGCCAGTCGCCGGCGCTCGAGCGTCGGCGAAAGCGCACGGCGGGCGACTCGTCAGGCTTCCGGAACATCAACTTCGATCTTGATCGCCCGGTACCGGGCTTGGAGGTCAGCGAAGGGAACTGCCATTGAGTTAAGGATGAAGGGCGAAATTTATTCGTATTAATAGCTGAAATTGTTACTTATCCTTCATTCTTTCTGATCAGGCGCGCCGGATTCCCGGCGACGATCGCGCCCGCCGGAACATCTCTGGTGACCACCGCGCCCGCGCCGACGATGGCGCGCTCACCCACCTGAAGCCCGCCGAGAATGGTTGCGCCCGTCCCGATTGAGGCACCGCGCCGCACGATGGTCGGTTCGACCGACCAGTCGGCTTCTCCCTGCGGCGCGCCGTCGGGTGTGGTCGCGCGGGGATAGCGGTCGTTGATGAATTGAACTCCGTGACCGATGAAGACTTCGTCTTCGACCGTGACCCCTTCGCAGATAAAGGTGTGACTCGATATTTTGCAGCGCTGGCCGATGCGCACGCCCTTCTGGATTTCGACGAAGGCGCCGATCCGCGTCTCATCACCGATCTCGCAGCCGTACAGGTTGACGAAGTTGTAAATCCTGACGTCGCGTCCAAGTTTTACATCATCGGCGATCGAGCAGAACTCACCCCTCATCCATTCGCTCCGGGACGGTCGGCAGCCGCCGCTTCGGCCGCCGCCTCTGCGTCATCGTCGTCATCCTCGTAATAGCTCGAATAGTAGCCGACGTAATAAGAGTAATCCTGCGCGTCCAGCTTAACGTTATTGAGCACGATGCCGAAGATGTGGCCGCCGACATCCATCAGTTGCTGCTTGGCCCGGCGCACCACCGCGCGCGAGCTTCTTCCGCCATGAACGACCAGCACTACGCCGTCAACCAGCGTCGAGAGAATCGAAGCGTCGGTAAACGAAATAGCGGGCGGCGAATCAATGATGATGTGCGCGAAGCGCTCGCCGAGCGTGTGCAGCAGCTTTCGCATCTCGTCCGAGCCGAGGAGTTCGGCGGCGTTGGGCGGCACCGGCCCCGAGGTCATGATTTTGAGGTTCGGCAATTTGTCGTAGGTCTGGATCAGCGCATCCAGATCCGTCTCACCCGAGAGATAATTGCTCGCCCCGAGCGCGTTCGGCAGACCGAAATGCGCGTGAATTCGCGGGCGGCGCAGGTCACAGTCGAGGATCAAAACATCGGCCCCCGTCTGCGCGAGCATCACGGCGGTATTGATGGCCGTCGTCGTCTTGCCTTCCGAGGGCTGGCTCGATGTCACCAGCACGGTCTTCGGCGGCTGCCCGGCCGAAGAGAGCAGCAGCGAGGTGCGGAGGTGACGATAGGCTTCGGCGATCGGCGATCGCACATCGCTGATCAGGGCGAGCGCCGTGCTCTCGCCCTCCTCACTCGGAGCTGCCTCCTTACCCTTCGACAGCAGGCGCGCGGCGCGCGGCGCGGGGATCAACGCCAGCGTCGGCAGATGCACGTAACGATCAACATCTTCGATCGTCTTCAGTGTGTCATCAAGATAATCAAGGAGGAACGCCAATCCGATACCTGTGCCCAGCGAAAGGAGCAGGGCGACGAGGATATTACGCAGGCGCGCCGGCCCGATGGGAGCGCGCGGTAGACGCGCGGGTGTCGCGATAGTGACGGTATTCGCCCTGTCAGTCGAAGTGATTTCCAACTCCTTCTGGCGTTGAAACAGCGTTCTGTAAAATTCCTTGTTGGTCGCGAGTTGCTGATTGAGATTTCCCATCGCGATCTCGGCTTCATTCTGCTGGTTGGCCACACCACGCTCCTGGAAATAATCGCGCCGTACCTTGGCCTCGCGGGAGACAGCCGACTCATAGCGCGTCTTCAACGAGGTTAGAATCTCGCGCGGAGCTCTGTCCAGATCCTGTTTGAGGCGCTTGATCTGCGCATCAACCCTTTTGACGGCGGGCCATTCGGGTGTGTACTGCACCAGAAGCGCCGATTTCTGCTCCTCCAGGTCCCCGATCTTTTCCCGCAGCCTTTGGATGACCTTACTTTCCTGGACCTCCGGAATAGACCACACATCCGGTTCCCTGAGCGATGCTTCATACGAAGCCTGGATGTTTTTACGAGCGTTCTCCGCGTCAAGCAGCTGACTACTATAGGCTGATAATCGTTCGAGGGTGAGATTCCCTCCCTTTGCGGAAGGGTTAAGAGGGAGATCATGATTTTTCAAGTAATTAAGCCGCGCTTCTTCCCCCTGCTTGATTTTAAGCTGAAGGTCTGCGATCTGCCTGGAAAGGGCAGCTGAAGCCGTATTGGCGCCCGCCGTCTGGCGCTGAATGTCCTTATATATAAAGACATCCGCCAGCGCGCCGGCAACCTTCGTCGCGATTTCCGGATTGGTATGCTGGAAACGCACGGACACAAGATTGGTATCTTTGATGGGAAAGACTGTGACATTAGCACGCACCGCATCTTCGTAGGGTTCTATCTGTGCCAGTTGTTTCGGCGAGAGAGTCTCGGTTTCCAACCCCGCGTCGCTTGCTACCGCCACCCCGCTTTCCTTCATAGATGCAGACTTATCGCGCGACACGAGGCGACGCAGCGCAGAGAAAAGGCTTCCCTGGGCCTGTCCGCCGAGAAATGCAGGATTATTCTGGAGATCAAGAGTCAAGACGACCATCCGCGCCAACTCGGGATTGTCCAGGAGCCTGATCTGCGTGTTCCAGTAGGCTGAATCGCGCGGCGCCGTAACAACCAACCCTTGCGTTTGCAGAACACTGGTTTTAGGTTCAATCTGGAGCGTCGTTTCCGCCTGATAAACATCAGGAAGGCGATACATCTGTATGGCGACCAAAGATGTGACGACGATTACAATACTGAGAATGAGCCACTTACGCTTCAGGACTACAGAGAGGTAGTCTCGAAGGTGAATATCTGAAGCGGGCACAACAGCGACCGTCGCCGGTTGCGCCAGATCACGCAACGGGCGATCGAGATTGCCATGTGACAATGGCAGCAGGCGTTCATCTTGTGACATCATAATTAAAATCCCACAACCAAAAAACCAGGTTAAAAAGTATCACGGCGGCAGAGCATCATAGCAGAGACGGGCGATCGAGCAAATCGAGCAACGACAATAATTTCATACGAGCGCGCGGCCGCTAACGCGTCTGTGCGGCGAAGTCTTTGAGCGCGGCCCGCCAGTCGGGCAGCGGCGGCAGCCCGATCGCCTCCGATAACAGGCAGCGCAGACGCGAATTTCGCGGGCGCGGGGCCGGCCGGGATAGTGAGTCCATACTGACGCTTTCGATATCCACCGTCGCCGCGCATCCCGAGACTTCAAGCGCGGCGCGCGCGAATTCTTCGTAGCTCGCCCCGACGCCGCTATTTACGACATGATAGATGCCCGGTACATCGAGTTGTGCCAGCTGGCGCAGCCGCTCTGCTATATCCCTCGCATAGGTCGGCGTGCCGTAGGCATCACTGATGGCCTCAAGACGCTCTCCCCGCCGCGCGCGTTCGATCACCGTTGCTAAAAAATTCCGTCCGCCGCGGCCGAAGATCCAGCCGGTGCGTACCACAATCGTGCGCGCCGCGGTCGCCAGCGCGCAGCGCTCGCCCTCGAGCTTCGCGATTCCGTAAATACTTGTCGGGTTCGGATGATCGCGTTGGGTGTAAAAACCCTCTTTTTCGCCATCAAAAACATAATCCGTCGAGATCGTGATGAATAACGCCCCGGCGCGGCGCGCGTTATAAGCGAGTTTTTCGACGGCCTGCGCGTTTACTTCAAAAGCGCGGTGCGGATCGAGTTCGCAGCCGTCAACATCGGTCCAGGCCGCGCAGTTGATCACGACATCACCCCGACCTGGT
>JANOGZ010000337.1:0-2623 GCA_031406255.1 Pyrinomonadaceae bacterium
TCGTGCACGTCGGCGAACGGGTGACCAAAGGTCAGGTCATCGCCGATGGTCCGTGTACAGATCGCGGCGAGCTCGCCCTGGGTCGAAACGTGCTCGTGGCCTTCATGCCCTGGCGCGGCTACAACTTTGAGGACGCGATTCTGGTTTCCGAACGTCTGGTAAAGGACGACTACTACACTTCGATTCACATCGAAGAGCTGGAAATCGAAGCCCGCGATACGAAGCTTGGACCAGAAGAGATTACGCGTGACATTCCGAATGTCGGCGAAAACATGCTTCGCGATCTCGATGATAGCGGCATCATTCGCATCGGCGCCCAGGTCAAGCCGGGCTCAATTCTCGTTGGCAAGGTTACGCCCAAGGGCGAAACGCAATTGACGGCGGAAGAGAAGCTTTTGCGCGCCATCTTTGGTGAAAAAGCCGGCGACGTAAAAGACGCTTCGCTTGTTTCACCCCCGGGTATCGACGGCACCGTGGTGAATGTTCAGGTATTCACGCGCAAGGGTCAGGAGAAAGACACACGTTCACTGGCAATCGAGCAGGACGAAGAAGATCGGCTGCGGCGCGACCTTGAGGATGAAATTCGCATTCTGCGCGAGCAACGCGATCAGCGAATTCGTGAACTGCTCGAGGGCCGCAAGCTTTCGGCCGACCTGACGGTCAACCGCGAGGTCGTCCTGCCCAAGGGTGAGAAGATCACCCGTGCGCGGCGCCGGAAAGACTCCCCGTCAACGAAGCCTTCGGCATGCGGCAGCGACCAGCCATTCTTTTCGGCCAGCACCTTGAACTTCTCCCTGGAAAGAATCTTCATTGTTGCTCCCTTGTGTGACAGGAAAGCAATTTGCGGGCCAAGCTGAACCGGTAAAAAATCACGGAAAAACCCCTAGAATCAGGGCGGAAGCCGAGCGCCGGGCGCTGTAGCCGAGGCCGTTGCCGCGAGACTTCGACCCCTGTGCCACGAATATGCCGAAGCTTTGTTGTTGTATGAGCGCGACAATTTTCTGGGACGCTGTCAGAATCGGGCAAAAACTGGATTTTTGCCCAACTTTGTGTAAAATCATGAAACTATCGTAACTGGCTCATAAGTAACTTTAGATCATGGGAGGTCGTCAGGGGGTAACGCAGCATGGCTCGAATTGGGGCGGGCAGCGTGACGTTCGCCCATCCTCCTAAGGGTGCGGACAATGTGTGGGAAGAACGCGCAGGCCGGTCCTCGGGCACGATGTGCTGTGAAACAATGCGTGCAAAAATGACGGCAGCCGACCGCAGCTGTGGGTCTGCTGATTGTGTATTGTCGAGGCCCCTCTCACGAGGATCAGGAATGAGAACAACACAGAAGTGTGCCCGTCGTGAGACCGCCACGCGGCGCGCCAGCCGGGTTTTCCTCCTTGCGTGCGCGCTCGCCTGGAGCAGCGGTCCCGCCAGCGGGGAAACGCTGCGGCAGGTCGTCGAGACCGCGGTGAAGACGAACCCGAAGGTGCTCGCAGCGGACGCCCAGCGGCGCGCAGCCGTACACGACATCGCCCAGGCCCGCGCGGGATACTTTCCCACGCTGGACGTCAACGTGGCGAGCGGCCGCGAGCGCACGGATACCCCTGATACGCGGGCGACCGGTACCAGCAATACGAATCTGTCACGGCAGGAATCCGGTGTCCTGCTCAGCCAGAACCTCTTCAACGGCATGGGGACGACGAGCGAAGTCGAGCGGCTGACCGCGCGGCTGGAGGTCGCCACGAAACGCCTTGCGGAAACCCGCGAAGATATCGCGCTCAGGGCCACCGAAGCTTTCCTGGATGTCCTCAAGAACCGTCAGCTGGTGACGCTCGCCGAAAGCAATCTCAAGGCGCATCTGCAAACCCAGGACCGGGTAGGCCAACGCGTCACCGGCGGGGTCAGCCAGCGCAGCGACCTGCAGCAGGCCCAGGGCAGGGTCGCGCGTGCGAGAAGCGTGCTGTCGGCGCGTGCCGGCGCCCTGCGGGAAGCGGAGGCCAACTTTCAAGCTACGGTCGGCAAGCGGCCGGCCGATCTGGACGATCCGACCGCAGGCGCGACGGTAAAATCCGCTCCCGTGGATACCGCAGCGCTCGCGCAATCCCTGCAGCAGGCGTCGGACGCGGCCGTCGCCTCCAATCCGTCGCTGGGCGCCGCCAACGCCGAAATTACCGCCGCCGAAGCGTCGGTGCGCGGGGCGCGAGCACCTTATTTCCCGCGCCTGAACCTCGAGCTGAACGCCAATCGCAACGAGAACGTCGGCGGCACCCGCGGCCGCTCCGACAACGAGTCGCTGATGCTGGTGCTGCGCTGGAACCTCTTCCGCGGCGGCGCCGACCGGGCACAGGAACGGGCCCTGGCCGAGCGCCGTTACGCCGCGATCGACGCGGCGGCAAGCACCCGCCGCAACGTGGAGGAAAGAGTCGCAGTCGCCCTCTACGCGAAGGCGACCAGCGCGGAGCGGCTGGCGTTCCTGCAGGAACACGCGCGGCTCTCCGGCGAGGTGCTGGGCTCCTATCAGCAACAGCTGGATCTCGGCCGGCGCACGCTGCTCGACGTGCTCAACGCGGAGAGCGAGGTGTTCACCGCGAGTTCGAACCTCGCTGCCGGTCGCTACGACGATCTCTTCTAC
>JANOGZ010000344.1:0-1082 GCA_031406255.1 Pyrinomonadaceae bacterium
CTACGGCGGGCGGAGTTGTCGCACTATCGCTCGACCATGATCGAATCACACGGGCTGCCGACACCCGCCGGTGATCCGCTCCTCCACTACGCGGAATCTCTGAAGGTGGATATCTGGCCGCTCGTCGAGGTATGACGCGAATAGTCGGCGCGCTTTCTATCCGAATCTCAGGACGAACCCGGATGCTGCGCGAGGGCCGGAATTATCTCTATGTGAATGACTGCGAAGATTGCATAATAACGCGTCTTAAATTATTCGCGTAGTGTGCTCTCGGGCCGAGATCGCGGTCGCGTGTCTTGAAACCTGAACCGGTCAGAGAGGCTTACAAGCATTGAGGGTGATGATGATTCCTACACATAAGGCAAAACGTTCACGGCATATTCTGGCGTCCATGATCCTGACGTTCGTCTTGCTGTCAGGTCTGTCGGGCCGGAGCGCCAGCGGACAGGACGATCGTTCGGCTTTAGAGGCCAGGACAAAAGTCACGAGTGAGATGACCGAATTGTTACAGCAGGCCATCAAGCTCGAACGGGAAAGAAAGTATGATGATGCCATCGGGGTGGTCGAACGCTATTTAGCGATGGGCGAGAAGGCGCTGGGCGCAGAGGATTTCTCCGTCGCCATGGCACACATCAACCTCGCCCGCCTTTACAAGTATAAGGAGCAGTACGAGCGTGCGGAGTCTTTCAACCAGCGCGCGGCGCAGATCCTGGAAAAGGTATCAGGCCCGGAGCATCCTTTTGTCGCCATGCCCCTCGACGCCCTCGCCAATGTGTATAACAAGAAAGGTGATTACCAGCGCGAGGAACCGCTTCGCACGCGCGTCCTCGCAATCAAAGAAAAAACGCTCGGCCCGGAGCATCAGGAGGTCGCCGAGGCGCTCACGAGCCTTGCGGGTGTCTATTGCGCGCAAGACGATTGCGAACGCACGGAGCCACTTTTCGAGCGCGCCCTGAAAATATACGAGAAGGCGCTCGGAGCGGAAGACTACTATGTTTCTTTACCTCTCAATGCCCTCGCACTGATAGCTAAAAATTGAGGGCAGTATGAGCAAGCCGAGACGCTTTCCCGGCGCGTCGTCG